>JBFZEW010000407.1:0-5851 GCA_041306665.1 Spirochaetota bacterium
CTGCAATTTTTTTAATCAGCTCTATTCCATTAATGCTGTCCTGGAGTGAAATATCAACAACCATTATATCCGGCTGTTTTATTTTGATTTTATCAAGAGCTTCCTTCGCACTTATTGCAGAACCGGCAATTTTAAATTTTTCATGATTTTCTATCATTAGACCAAGTCCCTGGGATACAATGGGATGGTCATCTACGACAAAAATTGTTTTTTTTCCGGCCATTTTTTTATTCCGCCTAATTATTCTGAAGATTCAAAAATACTTCTGTTGAACCATCAGTTTTTATCTCATAATCTAAAGAAGCTTCGATGATTCTGGCTCTGCATTTCATAATTTTGAAACCTATTCCGGTTTTAGACTGCTGTTTGTTTTCTTTACTAATTCCGTCACTTTTAATTTTAAGATAAATAATGTTGTTTACATCTTCAATATCAATTAAAATTTTTTTTGTTGTCGTATGTTTTGCAATATTAACAATACTTTCCGATAAAATGTAATAAATTCCTTCGGATTTAAAAGGATTTTTGATATTGAGATTCTTTTTACAGTTAATATTGAATTTAATCCCCAATCCTGCGTTATTTACAACAATTTTTTTAATGATACTGTACATATTCTGCTCAAAATCATAAAAACTGCAGAATTTTTTCGATAAAGCCCGGGTCTTCTCAAGAGTCATATTTATCTTTTTTTCAAGTTTTTTCAAATTCTCGTATGATGCTTTATCTTTGCTTTTTATTTTCGCAGCTATAGTATTCGCTCCGATAGCTATTTCAAGAAGATCATGTGAAAGATCATCATGAAGTTCCAGTCCAATCTTCTGTCTTTCCTCTTCGCGAAGATTTAAAATCTCAGTTTCATTCTTATAATTCTCTGTTTTATCCTGTATGATCATTACAATGCCGATGACATTACTTTGATCATTTTTAAACGGATACATATAAAACCCGACGAAACGTTTTGTGCCGTCTTTAAACTCATACCATTGCTCAATATATTGTTTGTTCCCATGCATGCATTTTTCAAAATGCAGATCGCGGATGATTGTTATCAAATGACTGCTGAAAATGTCATCCATGTAGATTTCCGATATTCTAAGATCTTCAATCATAAAAAGTTTTCTGAAAAAATCATTGCACGCCTGAATAGAATAGTTATTGTCAAAATATACAATCGCATCCTGCGAGTTCTCAACAGCATATCGGAAAATATTATACATGAAAAAAGTTTCTTTTTTCTGCATGATGTTGTAAAAGTTTTCAAGAAGAATGCTGAGCGCGTTTAATAAATTTTTAGGACACCTTAATTTTTTCTCACTGAAACTGCTGATGCTGAAATACGCATCAACAATTCCCATACTCCGAATCGTGCATCCTGCATAGGAAAGAATTTTTCTTTCACTAAAAAAGTGTCTCTGTCTTTCATTGGGTTTTAATTCATTCGGATATCTGCTGCAATATAACAACGAGTCATTGTCTTCAAATAAATCATTTATCCATGAGAAATCAAAGTCGAAATTGTTTTTAACAAGATTTTCATATGCCTCAATGTCCCGTACCCAGAAATATTGAGGTCTTTTTTTGCTTGTGATAACATTTGCTGCAATAAAAGCCACATAATCAACATTATAAAATTCACCGACTATTTTCAAGGATGAATTAATCGATTCTTCAATATCAGTAAAGTCGGTATTCAGAAGATTAACCGTTATGCTCCGGATAATTTTTTCCTGGTCCTGCTGCTCAATCAGTTCGAACTCGATTTCTTTTTTATCATTAACATTTTCGACAATCGATAACATCGCGTCTTCGCCGTTATATTTGATGCCTTTTACTGCGGTTTTTGTCCAAATAATGTCGCCTGAAGCGTTTACAATGCGGGTTTCGTAAACCGCATGCCCGATTGTTTTAATTTTTTCTAAAAGCAAATGCCTGTCTTTCGGATTGTCATAGTAATCATTTATATTGTTTTCGCTGTCTTTTGCAGAAATTTTAAGAATATCTTTTATTACTTTATTCGACGCAAGTATTCTGCCGCTGACATCTGTAACGAAAATGCCGTATGCTTCATTCTCAAGAAGAGCGTCAATTACTTCTTTTTTTTCAAGACCCAAATTCATTAATAAACAGCATAGCCCCTTTTTTATCCAGCGGTTTCGAATAAAAATAACCCTGACCGTATTCACAGCCGAAATTGTTCAGAAGTTGAACATGTTCTTCGTCTTCAACTCCTTCGGCAACAACTTTCATGTTTAATCCGTGCGCAAGCGCGATAATTGATTTAACAATCATTTCACTCTGTTCATCGACATGCATCCACGTTACAAACGACTTGTCAATTTTAATTATTTCAACCGGAAAATGCTGAAGGTACGAAAGCGAAGAATACCCTGTACCGAAGTCATCCATGTACAGCGGGTAATTCATCGATTTGAGTTTCAATAAATTCATGTTGGCGATTTTCATGTCTTCCATGAAAGCGCTTTCAGTGATTTCTATTCCAAGCTGCCCGGCCGTAATGGCGTATGTTTCTCGTAATTTTTCAATTGTTTCCGCTAATTCTTCAAGATGAAAATGTTTTGCGCAGATGTTAACATTTATTCTTTTATCGGAAAATCCGATTTTGTTTAATTCTGCGATAAATTTAATTACATCTTCAATGATCCAATACGTTAATTTAAAAATAAAATCTGATCCTTCCAGAACCGGAATAAAATCGTCAGGCGGAATCATTCCTTTTTCAGGGTCAATCCATCGGATGAGGCTTTCAAAACCTGAAAGTTTATTTTCTTTTATATTTACAACAGGCTGAAAATACATATGAAAATAGCCGTTATTAAGCGCAGTTTCAGCTTCAGCTACCATTTTTTCAAGGATTGTTTTATCTTTGCTGTTTTCAGAAATATTCAGAACTCTTTCTTTTAATAAAGGATCCGCTTTATAAAGCTTTAAAAATATCTTCTGCAGCTGACGTATGTTAAAAAACTGATTAGAAATAATTCTTTTCGGCAAATTTAATTTTTCAGGTAAAATATTACTGGCAATATTCTCAATTTTATTTTGAATAAATTTGGACGTAACAGGCATAAATATAACATCCGGCGTGATTTCATTCAAAATCATCGCGTTCTCATATGATATGACTGACGCGATTACGAGCGAATTTATTTTTAATGATTGAAGATTTTTAAGAACTTTTTCGATCGGATTCGGGAATTTTTTTTCATCAAATAAAATCAGATAGAATGAGTCAGATTCAGGGGTGAATGATGCAGAGTAGCTTTCTTTTTCTATTTGGTACTTTCCAATGAGAAGAGATTCAATCTGAAAATCATCATCACTAAATTTTACAATTTTACAATTTTTTATCAAAACTTCACCTTTAATTACTGAATTTATTCCTTTGTCTGCAAGTTGCGCATCCTCGAATAATTTTTAATGTTGAATATACCGCTCTTGATATTGTTTTTCCTCTTCTGCCTTGTATCATCCATCTATAGGGTTTTGTCTGCGGAACAAGCATAAGTATTTGATATACCGCATCAGAGCCAATCAGAATTTCACCATGCTTTCCAAGCAGATGAACATCCTTCATTAAAGTATCATAGCTGAACGCACTTTCATTTTCAATATATTTCTGAAGCGAAATGATAAAAATTTCATTTTTTACATCAAACCGTGCCAGCTCCGCAGCGAATCTGGTACAAAGCGGACATTCGCCGTCATAGAGTAATTTCCAATATGAATCAATATTTTCCACCCTTGTAACGTTGTTGTGCATCTGAGCTCCTGAAATTTTCAGTCTATTACTATTATCGAATGCCGTGAAGCAATAATAAATACATTATGCGGGATTTTAAAAATTATTTTTGAAATTAATACTTGAAATATTTATCAGTAATTTCTCTCCATTCGCCGGATGCTTTAAGTTTTTTGACAATATTAGCTAATTCTGAAATGTAGGATCGAGGCGTTTTTTGGGAAAACACAATATAATGCTGGTATTTTTCAAGAATAATCGGCTGCACCTTAAATTTCCCTTTATATTGCGGTTTATTAATTTCATAATATATTCCAAGATCATGATACGCGAAAAACTGTCCTCTGCCGTAAAGCAATTTTTTTATATTCGCTTCAACAGTATCCGCTCCGTCATCGACTATCAATCCGTTAGTTTTCCTTAAAAAATCGCTTGTTGCTACTCCGTATAATGACAGAACAACTCCTTTGTCACCAAGCTTCTTAATGTCACTAATTTCATTTATAAACACTTCATCTTTAATGCTGGAAATGAGAATTGTTTTAAGTTGATACAAAGGTTCGGAAAAAATAATCTCTTTTTCCCTCTCTGCAGTTTTCGCGAATCCGACATGAACATCAGTTGTTCCTTCCTGCAGGCGCAGAAAAATTCTTTTTGACGGAATAAACTGAGAAGAATATTCAAAACGGAAATTTGAATTTTTTTCAATAAGTTCCATTAACTCGAAACATAATCCGCCGAATGACCCGTCCGCGTTTTGAAAAAATTTTGGCTGCGTGTCCTGAAAATCCGTTTTAAGAATAATGGTATTTGAGCAAAGTCCTGAAAACAATGTTGCCGAGAAAATAAACGTAAAGATGATTATTTTGGGTTTCATGAATTTTCCTGATATTTTGCGAAATTCATTTAAATTTAGCCTTGAATTCAGCAATATGCTTCAACATATTTCCGCGTTTTTCATATTTATCTTCTTTCGCAAGTTCTCTCAACAGCACAATATATTCATTTTTAATCGACTGGATTTTTTCATCTGACCATAATCTGGATAACCATTCAAGTGAATCATCATCCCATAATTCTTTTAATTCGTCGGGTAAATTAAAAACATAATCAGAGGCATTGTAATTACTGAATGGTCTCACGTCTATTGTTTCAATTTCAAGGTTCAGCAGATATGGAACAAGATAAAAATTGCATAATATTGTCTGTATTAATTTATTTTCAGCTTCTTTAAAATGTTTATTTTTATATAAAGTCAGCGTCCAGCACAGATAATTGAACGGCTCGTTAACATCATTGGGAAATTCTTTTTCAAACCAATTGTAATAAGCCATCCCTCCTTCATAATCAGACAATAGGAGATGAAGCGGACCGATTAAATATCTTTTGCCGTAACCGTCATCATAGAAGCCATGCAGCTTTTTTTCTTTTTTAAGTGCATTTGTATAACTTCTCAAGCGTTGTTTAATTTTTTCGGGTGTTTCGGGAAAAAAACTCATTGCATATTTTCCTTAATCAATTTAACTTAATGAAATAATCATCAGTTCTAATAATTATTTGTCAAACAATTTAAAATCGGGTGAAATTTAAATCAAGCAGGAAATATCATGAATGGCAATATTATAAAACTTAACGAATACATTAACAATTCCTTTAATATTGCCGTCATTACTGGTGCCGGGATTTCAACCGCGTGCGGCATTCCCGATTTTCGTGGTCCGAATGGTCTGTATTCACGCACTGACATTGACGCTGAAAAAATTTTTGATGTGAATTACTTTTATAAAAATCCGGAATATTTTTATTCCGTCATGAAAGAATTCTTAACTACATGCTCTGAAACAGAACCTTCCGCGGCGCATATGTTCATAAACCGTCTTGAAAAAAAAGGAAAACTTAGAATCCTTATCACCCAAAACATTGACGGTCTGCATGAAAAAGCGGGAAACAAAAAAATGATATGCGCGCACGGCAGTTACATTAAAATGATATGTTCAAAATGCGGAAACTCTTCCAATACCATGGATCACATGCCTTTCAATGGAATTCCTTTCTGCGAAAAATGCGGCTCAGTCCTGAAGCCTGATATTG
>JBFZEW010000408.1:0-3247 GCA_041306665.1 Spirochaetota bacterium
TACTGATTTTTCAAATCACATTAAAGCTGCAGAGTCAGGTGCTTCTGTCGTCAGAACGGGGTTCGAAGATTCGCATCACTATAACGGCAAAACGGCTCTAACAAATCTGGAACTTGTAAAAACACTGCGGATGGAACTTGAAGCAGCAGGTTTCAGTATTGCCTCTGTTTCCGAAGCACGGAAAATTCTGCTTGAATAAAATATTTAATTTCAAATTTTAAAGATTCAATTAATTCTCAAAAATAACCTCATTTCAAAATCTGCATTTCACCTGTTTATTTGAAAACAGAATCTGAATAAATAAACTTCGGTACATCTAAAACTCCATCTTCTGTTATACAGAGCAGATAACTCAGATAATGAACTGATAAATTCTGGGATTC
Source organism: Spirochaetota bacterium (assembly GCA_041306665.1). GTDB lineage: Bacteria > Spirochaetota > UBA4802 > UBA4802 > JAFGJZ01 > JAFGJZ01. Next base: position 384 of record JBFZEW010000408.1, read on the forward strand.
AATTATACAATCAATCAATCGCATATTATATCCGGGAACATTATCAAACAACCGGGAAAATTTAACATTATCAATAAATTTATCTGTCCGCTTGCGGAGATCATAAAAATAAGCAGATAAATTTGAAAACGGATGGTGGTTTGCATCAGATTTCGAAATTACATCTTTTATATATTTACGAGGATCGAGGTCTTTCAGTTTTCTTGCCTGCATGAAATAATCCGGATACCCTGCCGGCGTAATTACCCACTTGTCTATAAAAGTAAGCATCGTCATTACATACTCTTCTGCAGTTTTCCTGTTTTCTCCTGACAATAAATTCAATCGTCCTTTTCTGCTGATAAAATCTTCAACATCCCAAAGCAGGAAATTTAAAAATGATAGAATTTCATTTATACTTCTAAAACTTTCTGAAGTAGAAATCATTACCTGCGATTTCTTTTTAACTGCATATTTATTCTGGTTATGTATAGACATACTATTATGCAGATATAAATCATATTCCTTTTTTTTAGCAGAATCAGCTAAAATTGAGTAGGCATTTGATATTTGAATAAACTTCACATGAGACTCTTGGGAGTTATTATTTTTATCAGGATGATTAATGAGCGCTGATTTGTGATATGCTGCTTTAATTTCTTGCTGCGATGAAGATTCTGATACGTTAAGTATTTCATAATAGCTCAGCATTTCATTTTCCTTTTTAAAAAAAAACGAATGCCGCGATACAGCGGCATCAATTGAAAAAAGCGCTGCGATAAAATGACGGAAATCAATTTAACGCGATAATCATCCGATATACAGCGAATTTGAAGAAAAATCCGGATCACTCGTGACGTTCATACCCAGTTTCCGCAGACCTGCGGCATCGCCAGGCGTCGGCATGTGCGATAAATGAATTTCGCAGCCGGATAGTTCTTTCAGCTTTTGGAGCGCAGCTGACGCGCTTGGATTCGCCGTCGCGCCAATAGCAAGCGCGATGAGCGTCTCTTCCAGATCGAGACTGACCGGCGCTCCACGGAGAATGTCTTTTTTAAAGTTTATAAGCGAAGTAAGAACGAACGGCGGCAGTAAATCAATGTCTTGCGGAATGCCAGCGAGTTTTTTTGCAGCATTCAATACAAGACTTGAAGCGGCATGAAGTACCGTAGAATTATATCCCGTGACGATTTCACCGCCAGGCAGCTGAAGCGCCGCTCCGCTGAAAATTCCTTTATTGCCTTTTTCCTTTTCTCTTGCGATTTCTGCGGCACTGCGCGCGTGAATGACCACCGGCCTGTCCTCAGCTTTAAGTCCTGTATCTTTCATCAGAACTTCAACTCTTTCGACAGTCTCTTTATCGCACAGACCCATCGCGTATTCGCATGAATACCGGAAATATCTCCGGATAATTTCCTGATGAGACGCGTATTTTACGGCATCATCATTAATGACTGCGAATCCGGCCTTGTTGACTCCCATGTCAGTCGGAGATTTATAGTATGAAGGTTCTTCCGTAATTTTTTCAAGTATCCGTTGAAGCAGCGGAAACGCTTCAATGTCGCGGTTGTAATTCACTGCTTTTTCATTAAAAGCGTCAAGATGAAAGTGATCAATCATATTAACATCCTTCAATTCAGCTGTCGCCGCTTCATAGGCAAGATTAACCGGATGTTTCAAAGGCATGTTCCAAATGGGGAATGTCTCAAACTTGGAATATGTGGCATGTATTCCGCGTTTATGCTCGTGATAGAGTTGAGAAAGACATGTCGCGAGTTTCCCACTTCCTGGACCTGGACCCGTAACAACAACAATCGGTCTTTCAGTTTCAATATATTTATTCGCGCCGTAACCTTCTTCGCTGACGATCAAATCGACGTCAGTTGGATATCCTTTTGTGAATTTATGAGTGTATATTTTGACTCCCCTGCGTTCAAGCTTATTTACAAAAGCCTGCGCGCCTGGCTGATCCGAAAAACGCGTTACCACGACTGCGCTGACATGTATGCCCCATTTTTTAAAATCGTCAATTGTTTTCATCGCATCAACATCATAAGTGATTCCAAAATCTGCGCGGATTTTTTTCTTTTCAATATCTATCGCGCAAATGCACATTATGACTTCAACAGAATCCTTCATTCCGGCAAGAAGCTGCATTTTCACATTCGGATCGAAACCTGGAAGAACACGCGCGGCATGGTAATCATATAAAATTTTTCCGCCGAATTCCAAGTATAACTTCTTGAAACGGGAATCTTTCACTCTGCTTAAAATAGCTTCAGTCTGTTCTTTAAGGTAAAGTGCGTTATCAAAACCGGGCTTGCTCATCTGTCGCTCCTTATTCACGGATAGTTATTTATGAATATTTTATTAACAATTTTTGTCAAGTAAATGAATTACGAAGCTGCAGGTATTAAAAAATAATTTCGTTTTATATCAATTTTACTCTATAATAACATTTATCCGTGAAAGTAAGTTCGAATTACAGGTATTTTGCTATTTCTGATTAACAGTAAACTGCCGAAAAATAAATTTCAATTTGAAGCACTTACTTTAAAATATTTCTTGCCAAATTTTTAGCCTATTATTAGTAATTAAGCATTGAGGAATCGTTCAATGGTAGGACAACGGACTCTGACTCCGTTAATTAAGGTTCGAATCCTTATTCCTCAGCATTTAATTTTCCGGGTTGCTGGCTCAACTTCTAAGAAACAAAATACAAAAGATTATTTCACGCAAAGACGCAAAGCCCGCAAAGTTCCCAGGAATAGACCCCGGACTGCTGAGTCAGGAGGACGAAGCACGCACAAATCCGCGATCAGGATGATCTTCGGTTTGTGCAGGCTGTCCGCCGTTTGAGGACTAGCACTTTTCTTTGGTGACTT
>JBFZEW010000409.1:0-3081 GCA_041306665.1 Spirochaetota bacterium
AAGTCACCAAAGAAAAGTGCTAGTCCTCAAACGGCGGACAGCCTGCACAAACCGAAGATCATCCTGATCGCGGATTTGTGCGTGCTTCGTCCTCCTGACTCAGCAGTCCGGGGTCTATTCCCGGGGAAATCCAGCGAAATAGCTTTCAAACTGATCACTGTTCACTCGTCACTGATCACTGATTTGTATTTTGTTTCTTAGAAGTTAGAAGTTGATAGGGATTATGTTATTAACTACTAACCATTGCAAGACACAGACGGAAATGCAATGAATAATGAAAAGTTAAAAAACACATACACTTACACAGACACTGTTCACTGTTCACTGCTTACTGCTTACTGATTACTGCATGTCATTTGTGTGAAACAATCTGCCGGCAATGAAAGGCAATGCTGTTTCGACTCTTAAAATTCTTTGTCCGAAACAAGCTGGAATGAATCCTACTGTTTCGAGCAGCTTGATTTCGTAATCAGTGAATCCTCCTTCCGGGCCGATTGCAATTGTATAAGCTGAATTTTCTTTTTTGAAAATGAATTCCTTTTCTCCAGGATGGGCAGCGATTCTTAATGTATTCATGCTTATCGCGGGAAGTTTATCTTCAACGAAAGGCTTGAACAGCGGATGAATAAAAACTGACGGTAGAATCGTATCTTTTGCCTGTTCCAGTCCGGTGATTAAATCTTTGTATATTTTTTTTTCTTCCAGTACCGGAGAAAGAAGATAGCTTTTATCTGTTTTCCACGTCCGCATGAAATGGAATTCCTTTATACCAAGCGATGTTCCATGCTGCAGAATTTTGCGGAAGACTTTAGGACGCGGCATAGCGATGATAAGTTTCATCGGAAGCGGTGCCGGTGGATTTTCGCAAACTGAAACTTTAAGCTCTATTTTGTTTTCATCGATATATGTAATTTCTCCTGTTCCGGTATATGAGTTTAAAATGCCGATTTTAATTTTGTCGCCGGAGACGGTTTTTTTGAGAACGTTGATTACATGCGCGATTTTTTTTTTGTCGCGTATTATTGTCATGTCTGATATTATATCTTCAGGTTTAATAAGTAATAAATTCATTTTTTTTTCCTTGAATAATTCGGCATAATGTTAAAACAGTAACGTAAAAAAGCAATAATAAAAGGTGAAAATAATGATTCAGGTTTTCGGTACGAAAAAATCAAAAGACACTCAGAAAGCAATCCGCTTTTTCAAGGAAAGAAGAGTGCCGATTCAGGAAATTGATCTTACGCAGAAAGCTGTATCGAAAGGTGAACTTAACAGCATTAAAAGATCCGTTCCTTTAAAAGAACTAATCGACACTGCTTGCGGTGAGTATGAAAAAAGGAATTTGAAATTTATTGTTCATGACATTGAAGAAGTGCTCCTTGAAAATTCATTGCTTTTTAAAATGCCGGTAGTCCGCATGGGCGACAAGGCAACTGTCGGATACTGTGAAAGCATCTGGAAGGAATGGATAAAAAAATGAAGTTAAACGGCGCGAACGTCATAAAAAAAATTATTAAAACATGTGTCATGAGCGGATTTTCCGGCATAATGCTGATAGTTGTAATCAATCTTTTTATTTATTTTTATTCAGGAAAGTACATTTTTACCGAAATTGAAATGGTTCCGTCTGCGTATACCGCGATTATTCCCGGAGCGCTTGTAATGAAGTCGGGAAATCTGTCGCACATTACTTATGACAGATCTGTATCCGCGATTGAGTTATATAAAACAGGGAAGATAAAAAAGATACTCGTGAGCGGAGATCACGGCGCGAAAAGTTATGACGAAGTAAATACAATCCGTAAGTTTCTTTTGAAAAACGGAGTCAGCGAAAAAGATATTTTCATGGATCACGCCGGATTCGACACGTACTCGACAATGGTCAGAGCGGATAAAATTTTCCGCGTTAAGGACACTGTTATTGTCACGCAGAAATATCATCTTTACCGTGCAGTTTTTATAGCGCGTATGAAAGGACTCGACGCGTACGGATATGCCGCTGACAGAAGGAAATATGTTTACATTCGCAATTATAAACTAAGAGAAATTCCGGCGAATATTAAAGCTGTATATGAAGTGCTATTCAACGTGAAGCCGAAATTTTTAGGTGAACAGATTCCAATTACCGGCGACAGCAAGTTGAGCTGGGACTGATTATGAATAATTTTGATTTTATTTTAACAGACTATGACATTTTTCTTTTTAATCAGGGGAATCATTATGAGATATATGAAAAACTCGGTAGTCATGTCTCTGTAAACCGCGAAATACAAGGAGTTCATTTTGCGCTCTGGGCTCCTCATGCGGCGAGTGTTTCTGTTATCGGGAGTTTTAATGAATGGAATGCGCTTTCACATGAAATGATTAAGCGCGAGGAATGTGGAGTATGGGAACTTTTTGTCCCGGAATTAAATGCCGGGGCTGTATATAAATACAGTATAAAAACCTCCTTCGGAGCTGTGCTCGATAAATCAGATCCTTTTGCAGATTACTGTGAACTACGTCCCGCAAATGCTTCTGTTGTTTATAAGCATAAATATTCATGGAATGATTCCGAGTTCATGAAAATCCGTGATGAAAAAAATATTTATAAAGAGCCGGTTTCAATTTACGAATTGCATCCCGGAAGCTGGAAAAGAAAACCTGACGGTTCTTTTCTGAATTACAGGGAACTTGCTGACGTTCTTCCCGATTATGCATTGTCCTGCGGTTTCACTCACATTGAATTAATGCCTGTTATGGAGCATCCTTTTGACGGCAGCTGGGGCTATCAGGTTACAGGTTATTTTGCACCTACATCACGTTTCGGGAATCCTGATGATTTTAAATATTTAATTGATGTCTGTCATGGCAGGGGACTTGGTGTAATTCTTGACTGGGTGCCTGCACATTTTCCTTTTGATGCTTTCGGACTTGCAGGTTTTGATGGAACGCCTTTGTATGAATATGCTGATCCCCGTAAAGGATATCATCCGGAATGGAATACCTGCGTATTTGATTATGGAAAAAATGAAGTGCGAAATTTTCTGATTGCGAATGCTCTTTTCTGGCTTGATGTATATCATGCAGACGGTCTGCGTG
>JBFZEW010000410.1:0-5592 GCA_041306665.1 Spirochaetota bacterium
AAAATAAAAAAGCTTTTTTCAAATTTTGATTATTACATTAGTTATTTAGAGTCAGTCAAGTTTTTTTTCAAACGACGAAGATCAACGCATATTTATTGTCATTCTGATTTTGTATTTCCTGAACAGATTCAATATAAGATTTCACATGAATTATATAAATTTAGAACATCTGTTGAAACTTGTGAAAATGACAAAATGTTAACGATAGATTATGATTATGAATATGAATATGTTCAAGATTCTATTAATTTGATAATTCAAATTTTGCAAGAGAATTCTGAATTTAAATTAGATTCATATTCAACATTGAAAGAGATGCATGATGATTTGTCGAAGATTCAGAGGACGTTAGAATTTAAGGATCAGAAAATTGAATATAGTTCTGATGATTATAAAATTAATTTTGAGTATAATGGATATTCTTTTAAATTAATTGATAAGAAGATTGATTTTTGGAATATTGGCGAGGCTATGCATAATTGTGTTCTTTCATATTTTACACAAGCACAGTTATATCGTTCGAAGATCATTGTTGCATATAAAGGAACAGATCCAAAGATTTGTATTGAATTGAAGGGAAATCAAATTAGTCAAGCACGGTTGAATTGTAATGAAGACGTTACGAACGACGACGAATGTCTTGATATTTTTAAAGTGTGGGTAAAAGAGAAAAATTTGACGTATGATAAATCAGGATTTAGATATTATTTCTAATTTTATGTGCAGGCGAGAAATCGCTTAATAGACTAAAAATATTCTGCACTGAATTAGAAATAATAAAAGAAAGTATTTATGGATAAGTCAATTGAAAACACATTTAAACAGAATACTGAAAAAATTCTCGAATCTGATCCATTAAGTATTGCTGAAATGATTACAGGTAAAGATTATCATTCTGATCAAACTACTGCCATGTTAGGATTGGCTATTCAACAGAGCAAATCAAAGATTACACAAGAGCGTTTGGTTCAGAACTGCGACGTTCATTTTGGAATGAATCTTCAAGAATACATAAAGACATTCGAAGAAATGAATTTCAAGAAAATTTACTCAGAACCATTTATGAGAAAAGATTTGTATTCTGAAGAAAAGTTTCAGAATACTTTTAATTGTTATTGGCATGATGAATATTCTGTTCTCTTGAAGTTTGACACATTTACTTTTTCGAAGAATATTCCAGAGTCTTTGAATAGTGGAGATGTTTATTTTAATTGGAAACCGCATGATGGAAAGTATAATCACATATGTCCATATTCGGGACATTGGGAAGATACGAAAGATGGCGTTGTTCTTATCGGATATTTTGATTGTCGAGAAGCAGTACGTTTTTATCTTGAAAAAATGAGAGAAGAAGGAACGTTTTTTAAGCCGTGGATTAAAGTTCCATTTCCCTGGTTAACATATTCAGATGAACATAATGGTGAAACTTTTCGATTTGATTTGTATTATCAAAAGACAAGAGAACGAATGAAACAGTTTCCACAGTATGTTCAGGATATCATTGGAAAATATAAATCAGAGAATTAATACAATTTCTCTTGAAAAAAGGATATAATAGATTAATCGTAGTTAAGTTGTCAGGAAGGAATTATCCTTCTTATTATTAAATAGAAATATTCTGACGCTTAATGACGATTTTTTTTCCTATTTTAAATAGGAGTTAAAAGATAGAAAGAGGTGATTCCAATGTATTAGTTTAAATTTTTATAGAAGACATTTTATTATTTAAATTTTATATTTTTTGAAGAGGATTAGAGAATTGTGCTCTAATCCTCTATTCTCCATAAAAAATTTTTAAAATATCTATTTACAATTATTTTGGTTTTTAAGTAATCACGAATAGATATATTAAAAAAAGGGAGACAAGATGAATAAAAAGGGCACGTATAATTGGACAACAGCTGATCAGTGGATTATCGAAAATAGCGATCTATCATATTCTGCATTCAAAAAAGAATTTCCTGGGTTTCCGTTTACTGATGCCACATTTTATAATCGAAAACTGAAGTTGAAGAAGAAAAACAAGTTATCAATAGAAACTCCTACACGATCTTATTCAACTCGAACTTTATATCAAACACTTGTTTCTGTTCCAAGTTCTGAGATTGCAGAAGAAGAGTTGAAGGGTATGAAACGGATGAACGAAATTCTTGAAAAACATATGAAAGTGAAAGTTGAGATTATCGAAATTATAAAAGACGATCAACGTCAGATTGAAATACGACAAGTTCAAACCAGGTAAAGGAGAGTATTGTATGAAGTCTTTGTATTCTGTCGTCAAGAATAACTTGATGGTGACGAAGTTGTTTTTCTTGTCAGATTCGATCAGTGAATCAGGGAACAAGGTTTTGGTACTGACAAGAAAGATTGGATCGAAGCCGGTAACAGTTAATCTTGAATTCAAATCTGATGGTTTGTATGTTATTCCTCCGAAGTATACATTTCGATCATCCGTGTCTCATTGTGATTATCTTGTCGAAGAACAGCGTTGGACTCGGCGTAAGGATACTATCTTTTGTTTAGTAAAAGCGTTGAAGAAAGCAACTGTATGGTCTTTTATCAAGAACAAAGAATTTTTCAAAATCAACGAAAATTGCAAAACATTTTCAAAGATGAAGAGTTTGAAGAACAACGTTCAAAAGCAAATCTTCGATGTTCTTAATGATGATTCGAAGAAAAAGTCAAGAAAAGAAGTGAAAGAGTTGGATAAGCAAGCTACGCAGTTATTGAAGAAAGTTGGATAAAATGAAAGTCAATCTTTCTCATCTTGGAAGTGTATGTCTTATTGAATCGATTCAGAGCGAAGTTTCTAAATCTAAACTTCGATATGTTTATGGACTTATTATTGATATTAATCAGACAAGGGAAAATTGCAAAGTATATTTTCCGAATCAGAAAATAAGAAAATATGAAGATATGAACAAATCAACAGATATCATTTATTTTAATCAGATCAAAGCAATAGGTCCTCGTCCGAACTTCAAAACTTTTTTTAATCAATTCAAGAAACTTGTTTCTTCAGTTTTATAATCATCATAATCATAAAAATATAGAAGAAAGCAGTTAAGATGATCCAAACTGCTTTTTTTGTTTGTCATTAAAATTCTTGGCTGTTTTCTTGAAAGTTGATGATATATGTTTTTGTATCATACAAAAGGCCATCCTAAACATTAACATAAGGAGGAATAGGTATGGCAAAGGTGATTCTGAGTCTTGCAGGTGCGAAGCTTCCGGCAGGTGTTTCGGTCATGGACACGAAGAACTACCAGCGGATTATCAAGGCGAAATCCGATAAGGTCGTGGTTCTGAAGAACCGGTCCCTGATGTTTAACCGGCCGATCAAGACATTGGTCAATCGGGGTGCAGTGGTGATCGACGCTGAAAAGGCGAAGAAGAACCACTTTGGTGCGGTTCGGATGATCCGGAACCGTGTTACCCAGGAAAACCTGGTTTCCTTGATTACTGAGTTTTTTCGGTAAGATGTTTTTTGTTCTTTGAATATTAATGGTGCGCTCGAAAACAGGTGGCGGCGGTGGTTTGAAATCCATCCTTGTAGTTTAGGCATCGAACTCCACCTGCAAGTAGAGCACACTATAATTTCCGGAAGAATTCCAGTTCTTTAGAAAGTGGTTGGTAGTTCAATCTATCACTCTTTCCCAAAACACAAACTAAACTGGACAAGAGAGACTTTCGAAAGGAAGTCTCTTTTGATGTATAACCATTCAAATAGACCGTCTAGCCATCTCTAATTAATTGAGCTATAGATCCCCTATCTTGACATAATTTGATGTGATAGAATGTCTCAATTACTTTGTCTATTCTCTTTAAAAACTATGATATATGTTAGTATAGGAGGAACATATGAAAATTCGATTTAATGAAGTTGCAAATCTTCCTGAGAACGATCTCAAAGTTTTGGAATTTCAGAGACAGATTGAAGAAGAAGAGAAGATGTGGGATTCTGTTCAGGCTGGTGATGAGTTGAAAGATGAACAGTCCAAAGCTTATTTTGAACGATATATTGCTGATCGGAGATAAATATGGAACCGAAGCTTGATGGATGCAATTGCGATGTTTTTTATAAAATGTTCAGAGACTTTCAAAAGAGAGTTGCTGAAACACGGACAACAGTTATCAACAAAGACGATGTTCTTAACCTCAAGATACTACTTAATACAACGAATTCAGTTGATGAGTTTTTAGAAAAACTATGATTTAGTTTGTCTTTATCATAGTTTTCTTGTGATATATATTGTTAGGAGGAACTTATGAAAATCATGATAATCACAAAAACGAAGACTCATTACCACACAGTTGCAAATCAGAACGAACTTCAGACGATAATCAACAAAATCGAAATAACCGAAACTATCATATCTGTTCTAAACTACTAAAGAGGAACTTATGAAAACATACACAATTATAATCAGCAGATGCGGACCAGTAAAAAATGACAGCCGTGAAGTTTCTGGCAATCTTGAATACTTGCTTCAGTACTTCAGCTATACTCTGGAATGCGGAGCCAGCTGGAATCGTAAAATCAATCGTTATCCCAAGTCAATCAAATCTTTTCTGAAAAATCTTCAAGCTTCCTACGAAGAAAAAGAAGCTGCATGTTACAATCGCACATTCGTCGAATTAAAAACTGAACCAACAGTACAAACACCGGTTCAGCCTGTTTCAAACGAATCTTCAACAATTGTGTCTTTATCATAACTTTCTTGTGATATATTCTGTTAGAGGAAATATATGAAAATCACTATAAACATTACAGGAAAAAAGCTCAAGTATATGCAACATTATGCTAAAGTCAATGGGTTTGATTCTGTGGCAGACTTGACTGAACGAGCTGTTGACGATTGGTATGGCGTGGCACTAGACGGAGATAAATGTGAAGAACAATTAATCATAACTGAGAAATGATACTGAGATATTATGAAAACTTCAGATATTCCGATTACGATCAAAGAATTCGTCAAGTCCAAGATTAAACGAAACATCCGCAAATATTCTATCAATCGTTCTGGCAAATTCAAAGTTGATATTCCATGGCATGATGCTGATCGTGAATATTGGCAACTTTTCAAATTAACAGAACATGATGCAGAGATCACTAATTTTCAAGTTCAGCGATCTGGCTGGTGTGAAAGTCAAGAAAATATTACTGGAAAATATATGCAAGGAGAAACAGAAGTTCCAATTGGATTTGTTATGGTTTGTGTTGGAATCTATCCAGCACGTTGTACAATATACTGTCACTCATCTTCAAATTTTATGATTGAAAACAAAGATGAAAAATTTGTAGTTCTTCCTTAATTTAAAAGGAAATAGAAACTTAAGCTGTCGAAATTCTCTTATATTTTATTCTGATCGAAATTGGTCAGGAGTTTTAACTCTTTATTGAATAAGAGAACATCGTCAACTAAAAAAAAGAATTCTATTTCCTTTGTCTTTTTCATAGTTTTCTTTTGATATATTCGAATATGGAACAACAAACATCACTTCAGTTCGGTACAGTGGCAATAGCTCCGAATACACCGCATTCGATCACCGATGTCAAATTCTTTGAATTGGGTAAAGCGATCTTTACTG
>JBFZEW010000411.1:0-5135 GCA_041306665.1 Spirochaetota bacterium
ATGATGTGTCTGCAACATAATTTACATCAGCCCCGGAGCTAATCATCATTTCGGTAATCTTCGGATTTTTATTTTTTACCGCGAACATCAGGGGAGTCATCTCTGCATTGTCATATGAACCATTAATTACGCCATAAATCATGTTCACGTTGAATTGAGGATTTTTCAGCACAAGCGCAAGTTCCGATTCAGAACAGGTTTCAAACCACTGAGGGTTTTCCCATACACCACCTGCTGATAACGGAATAATGATAAATAAACATAAAAAAAATATCACAATTTTATTCATTATTTTTTCTAAAATACATAATTGATTTTGTCAACTAACATTCAAATATGCAGAGCAATTGACATAATGAAATTAAATTATTTTCCGGTATTCCCAAGACGCAATATTTGTTTTCTTTTAAGATTTACGCATACCCTTTTTATAATTACTGTAACTTCAAGCAGCAGGCGATGATCAATACACCTGAAATGTTTTATGCTTTTCTTTTATCGATGGCCAGCTCCCCGTCATCCACAACGCCATCAGGCTCACCTGGGCATACAAAGCTGAAACCTGCAATATCAGATTTTATGCGATAATTCGACAAATTGATATTTTCTCATGGTACAAAGCTTTTTTATCATCTTTTATGGAATAAATTAAATTGACAAATTCACTTCAAATTACAAATAAATAACTTTACAGAAATCAAGTTTTTGTTATATATTACACATAGGGATTCGAATGAAATTTAAAATCAGAATATTTGATGCGGATGAAACACTTCTGGATTATAGAAAATCCGAAAATTATGCTCTTGAACACATGCTTCAGGAAGTACATTGTCCAATTAATTTTGATGCTGCAAAAAACAAATATCACTCAATAAATGATAATTTATGGGAAGCTCATGAAAAAGGGCTCACTTCCGTAAAAAACCTGCGCATTCAGCGCTTTCATGATTTAATGACCGAACTTAAGCTTAATTTTGAAGCAGAAGATGTTTCAAAAATTTATCTGCGCAACTTCGCCGAAGCTGCTTTTCTAATGGATGGCGCCGATGCGTTTCTTGACAAAGTCAAAGATCTTCCAGGAGTAAATCTTATTATCAGCAACGGCTCAAAAGTCACTCAATACGGAAGATTTTTCAAAGCAGGATTTGATGATATTTTCGATAAGTACATCATCTCCGAAGAACTTCAAATGAAAAAACCGGATTATGAAATTTTTGAATACGCGCTCGCACCGTATCCTGATGTTAAAAAAGATGAAATTATAATGATCGGCGACAGCCTTGTCTCTGACATAAGTGGAGGGAAAAATTTCGGCATAAAAACCTGCTGGTTTAATTTAAAAAAGATTCCAAATAAAACAGATATCATTCCCGATTACATTGCAACAAATTACAATGAGCTTTTTGAACTGATTACTTCCTGATAATGGAGTCTATTTATGCCTGAGGAAAAGACAGAAAATAAAATCACGAACTCTTACTTTAAAAATGTAGACAAATATTCAGATAATCATCTAGATGATATTTTACGTTTCAGTTCGCTACTTGAAGCGCTGAAATCAGGCAAACCCGATGCTGAAAATAAAAAATACATTGAGCAGATCGAAAACAGCGTTTCAAAATTCAATTCCATTATTTCAAAAAACAAGCTTAATTTATCAGAATCGGAACTGGAAGATATAAATTCCATCAACAACTCCTCCGCGTCGGCGGGAATCAAGCTCCGCATGCTCGAAGACCTGCTTTTTAAAATACGCAAAAATCATAAGGAAGAAATTCATGAAAGCGGCGCCGTCGATCATCACAAAGAAATTCAAGAAATTGAAACCAAAAAGATTTTTTTAATCGAATGGATTCATCTTTTTATTTTTTCAATGAACTATCACACAATAACCCCTTTTACCCATAACATTAAAGATTCATCACTTTCGATAATTAAAAACAATCTTCATGAAAATATTTCAAATGTTAAAGAATTTTTAAAAGAGCTTCTTGATAATGAATATTTCATTTTCAGCATTGTTGAATATAATTCGCTCGCGCTGATTTTGGACCTTGAAAAAAGCATTGTTGAACTCAAACAATATAAAGATGATGAATATTATAATCCTGAAAAACTTAAAGACATAATGCATCGTTTCTGCAGCGTTTACCTTAAAATTCACAGCAATGCGGCGGTAATTGATGAAACTGTAAAAAAAATTTCTGAAAAAAGAAAACCGCCGCATGGTTTCTACGGTTACGTGAAATTAATTCTTGACCAGCCTTTATTCAACGGAAAAACTGTTAGATTATCAGCAGAAGCAAAGATCAACCAGACTGTTTGCGGTACGCTTATCAGTTATTATACTTCTCTTGAAAAAAAAGTTTTCACAACTCTTTTTCAAATTCAATATCATCTGAACATCAATACTTCAGTCGATAAAAACAAAAAAAATCTGACCGGGACCGCGTCAATAATCGAAAAACAGCAGCATGACTCCGAAGATAAAAATAAAAACTCGGATGAAAAAAAATACAACAGTCTGCGTGAAATTTTCGATACTTACCTTCCGGCAGGAAAAAAAATATCAGAAAACATTGTTACTAAAGAAAACATAATCGGTTCGGAAACATGGCACCGAAATTACGAACACAAGCCGATGTTCAAACCGGTTCAGCTGATAGAAGCTCTTGTAAAACATTTTACCGAAAGAATAAATACTCCTAATTCCATTATTTTCCGTTACGACAACTGTGAATTTCCGCATTTTTTCGAACACAGAAAGGAAATACTCACCGCCGCAAAAGGACTCAACACCGTTGATCTTGAACTTACGGCAACGAAGGTGAAAGATATTTTAGATCTTGATGCGCCTCCCGATGTTGCTAATGAAAATTTTATCGTTTGGATTTTAAATCATGATAAATCATACTTTTCTAACTTGGATAACTACACACAAGCGAAAACTTTCATCATAAACATCCAGTCTAAAGTTTTTTCATTAGCTTCAGTTGTTCAATCAATAATTGAAAAATATGAAAGCCAGAAAGAAATTAATTTTCAGCTCGCAGAAGAAAACTACAATTTTTTCATTAACGCGGAAATTGCCGCGCACAGACAGCTTGTTTTAAATAAAATTACAGATACTGATCCGGTAACGGCTGAAATTTTTCTTAAAGCGCTTTGCGCATTGTGTTTCTTCATCGCGGAAGTTTTCGGATCTCCCGCATTGACAGAACTTAAAACTGAAAAAGAAAGACTGGATAAAATTTTCAAGGAGAACACTGACGACATTAAAGTTGAAAATACAAGCAATGTTTATGTAAAAAAAGTAATTCCAAGTTTCAGCGAAAGCGAACATATTGATGCGTTGACGGGTATTTTCAAATTTCAATATTTCACAGATGTTCTTAAACCGCAGCAGTATAATGATTCATCAAGATATAATCTTGATGAAATCCGCTTTCAATTTTTCATTGAAATTCAGAATTTTCAGGAAATAAACAACAGAATGGGACATGATACCGGCGACCAGCTTCTAAGTAAATGCTGTAAAATTCTGATTGAAATGACAAATCATTCTGAAAATATTTCGCTGTTTAAATATAAGAATGCCAACATATTCGGAATTTTTTCCACTTCACATTCTTCGGAAGTTGCGGACTACATTAAATCCTGCGCGGAAATAATCAACAAACTAAGCGCGGTGACATCACAGTACGCGCTAAAAAATATTTTCATCAACTGCGGAATCTACGAAGAAAGAAAAGAAAGTGTATTCACTTCAACATTTGAGATTACAAGACGGCTCATGCATTCAGGAACGAATGTTAATGCTAATAACATTGTTCAGATAAAAAACAGGGATTTGAAAATAAGTAAAAGAGATTTTCTTCATGACGGATCAATCAATTCGAAAATTCTGAAGATTACTCATTGAAAGATCAATCTGTAATTTCAAAATCAATCCATTTTCCGCGTTTTTCAAGTCTTTTTATAGACTTAAATCCATATTTTTTAAGCATTGTAAAAGTTTCTTCGTACAACCCGGCAATATCCTCCGGCGAATGACTGTCAGAATTTACAGTTACGGGCAAATTATTTTTTAAAATCTCATTCAGAATTAAATCCGAAGGGAATAACGATTTCGCTTTTTTTCTCGTGAGCGCGCCCGTATTTATTTCTGTAATGACTCCTGATTTTTTCAGAGCATCAAGAGTATCATATATTTCATTTTCATACCACGGTGCGGTTTCATCAAACAAAATGTAATCAATATTAATTTTTTTTATTAAATCAATGTGAGCGACAATGTCAGGCGGATCGCTAATCAGCATTTGACGGACAAGTCTAAAATATTCCTTAACAGAATATACAACATCTCCTTCAAGTTTTTCTCGTACACTTTCTTCGTAAGGTTTTGAATTTCCTGTAATGGGAACAAGCGAATCATTTTCAGGAGAACCAAGGACATGTACCGCGCCTATTGTATAATCCAGGTTTTTACTTATGATGTTCTGATGCAGCGGTCCCATTATGCCCGGTATGTAGTCAATTTCCAAACCCGTGAAAAGTCTAATCAGTTCAGCGTATTTCACCGAAAGATTATTTATTTCATTTTTGTATTCAGGAAATCTCTCCTCGCGCATTGTCCATTTCGGATTAAAATAAAGCGGCGCGTGCGAACTGAAACCAAGATCAGTAATTCCAAAAGATATGGCGCTAATGATATTATCCTCAATACTGCCTTGTCCATCGCAGAATTCACTGTGAGTGTGATAATTAAAGTAATTCATAATTTAAGATGTTTCACTTTACATGCTTGAACGGTCAAGTGAAAAAATATATTTATCCGCTTCATATTAGGCATTATTTACCGAAAAAAAGTTGACTATAAATAGAAAATGCATTTTAATACCGAAATATTTTTAAATTCAAATATTTAAAAAGTATTGGAGGTTCAAATGAAAAAAAAATCGTGTTTCATTTTTTTTGCAGTATTATTAACGGTTTCTTTCGCTGCTTCCGCGCAGGATGCTGATGACATGATGTCGCAATACACTCAGATGAGTGAAAATACTGAAAAAAACTTCCCGAAAGAACTTGATGCTTTAATGCCGAAAGAGTTTGTCATTGAAAGCAGAGGTTTT
>JBFZEW010000412.1:0-15176 GCA_041306665.1 Spirochaetota bacterium
CAGGTACGTTGCAGGTACGTTGCAGGTACGTTGCAGGTACGTTGCAGGTACGTTGCAGGTACGTTGCAGGTACGTTGCAGGTACGTTGCAGGTACGTTGCAGGTAGAAATATAAAAAATGAAAAAAAGCTATTAAAATAAAGGAGAAAAAAT
This sequence comes from Spirochaetota bacterium, assembly GCA_041306665.1. GTDB lineage: Bacteria > Spirochaetota > UBA4802 > UBA4802 > JAFGJZ01 > JAFGJZ01. Next base: position 153 of record JBFZEW010000412.1, read on the forward strand.
GAAAAAGCTGCTTTTAGTAACAATTCTATTATTCTTTATTTCCTGTGAAACAGATTTCGAGGAAGAATTTAATTTTTCAGGTTTAAAAATAAATAACAATACAGCCGCAGCAATAATTGTTTTTTATGGTGAAGAAAAAAATAAGTCAAATGGAGAACCGTATTTTGAACAATATCGAATTACTGTTTCAGCGGGATCCAATGCAACAATAAATCTTTCAGTTTTAGAAGGATTAGACAGTTTAACAATTGTTTCAGCTGGAACTGCTGTGACATATAAAAAAGCGGTGGATTTTCAAAATTTAATTACGATAAATTAAAGGAAGTTATGAAAAAATTAATTTTAATTATTATTTTATTTTTTGTCGGCTGCGACATAAACTCAGAAAAGGATAACGGCAACCTCAGGGTTTATAATGATACAAATTTAACAATAAGAATTTATTATTGCTATGAAACTGAAAATACGGATACTTTTAGCAATGAAGATGAAGTAAAAGTTATTTATGATGTTATTTCTCTTAACGCAGGCGAAACCCGGGAAATTGAAATACAAAGTGATGTTCTTTTTGACGGGAATATCGATGTTGTTTACGGCGGCATCCAAAAACATTATGACATAGATTTTGATATATTTGATCAGGGTGTAAAACATATTGCAGTTTCTCATTTTCATGATATTGCGGAGCAGTAAAAAATTATATTTAATATACCAGCTTCTATTATAAAAATTGGTTTTATGAAAATTCCATATTGACAATCTACATTAGTTTGGATTATATGAAAATCTGAATTTAACTGAGTTGCTGTCTTTTCTGATGTTATTTTAAATTTAAATAATGATACATGCGATAATAATGAATACGATTAAAAATATTTTATTGGTTGAAGATGAAGTTTTAACCGCAATGAGCCTGAAAATGGAACTCGAAGATACAAATCTTTATTCTTGTTTAATTGCATCTTCCGGTGTTGAAGCAGAACGGTTTTGTGATAATAATTCTATTGATATTATAATTATGGATGTAAATCTTCCCGGAAAAATTAACGGTATTGAAGCTTTATTCAAAATTCGTAAAAAATGGAATCTTCCTGCGGTTTTCATGACGGGTTCCAGTGATGATGATGTGAAAAAGAATATTGATTTAATTTCCCGGTCAAGACTTCTTCAAAAACCGGTTTGTATTACATGTCTGCTTAAAGCAATCAGGGAAATTGAATAAAACAAAAATTTATCCTCTTGACAAAAAAAACTATTAAATAATATTTAATACAGCAACTGGCGTTCAGATGGGAAACCATCGGGGAGCTCTTTAATTCTGTCGCGCGCCTGGGCAGATAAATTAAAAGAAGGAGTTCATCATGATACAAAACCCTCTAAAAACTTATTTAAAACAAAAAAACATCGATGAGATTGATCCCGGATTTATTGCTTATCTCGCTTCTCTCGAAAAAGTATTTCAGGTAGAACCTGTAATTGCCAGGTCAATTATTCAGGAACTGGAAGATCAAAGAAATCACCTTAAGTTGATCGCGAGCGAAAATTACTCATCTGTTTCAAGTCAACTTGCAATGGGAAATCTTTTAACAGACAAATATGCCGAAGGATTCGCAAATCACAGATTTTACGCTGGATGCGATAATATCGATGATATTGAAAGCTTTGCCGTGAAAAAAGCCTGTGAAATTTTCGGTGCTGATCACGCATATGTTCAGCCGCATTCCGGCGCGGATGCGAATATGGTTGCATACTGGGCTATTATTCATGAAAAAGTAAAAAATCCTCTTCTGGAAAAAATTGGAGAAACTAATCCGTCCAAATTATCTCAGACAGATTGGGAAAACATCCGTAAGGTTCTTAACAGTCAAAAACTATTAGGACTTGATTATTATTCAGGCGGGCATTTAACTCATGGCTATAGACATAACATTTCCGCACAGTTATTCGACGCATATACTTATACTGTAAGTAAAGAAACCGGTCTTCTTGATTACGACGCTATTGAAAAGCAGGCTATGGATATTAAACCTCTCATCCTGCTTGCTGGTTACAGCGCTTATCCGCGTTTGATAAACTTTAAAAGAATGAGACAGATTGCCGACAAATGCGGGGCTGTTTTTATGGTAGACATGGCTCACTTCGCTGGTCTTGTTGCCGGGAAAGTATTTACCGGTGATTATAATCCTGTTGAACACGCTCACGTAGTAACTACAACAACGCATAAAACTCTTCGCGGTCCGCGCGGTGGAATGGTTTTATGCAAAAAAGAATTCGCCGAAGCTGTTGATAAAGGATGCCCTCTTGTTTTGGGCGGCCCGTTGCCTCAAATGCTGGCAGCGAAAGCAATCGCGTTTGTCGAAGCAGGGAAAAAAGATTTTCAAAACTATGCCGCAAAGATTGTTGAAAATTCAGTCACACTCGCAGCTGCGTGTATTTCGGAAGGTTTAAAAATAGCCACTGACGGTACTGATAATCATTTAATGCTTATTGATGTTCGTCCGTTCGATATAACCGGACGTCAGGCGGAAAGCGCGTTACGTGAATGCGGAATTACTCTAAACCGTAATTCTTTGCCTTTTGATCCGAATGGTCCATGGTACACCAGCGGATTGCGCATTGGAACGCCTGCTATTACTACTCTTGGAATGGGAAAAGCCGAGATGAAGGAAATTGCTTCAATAATAGCGCTTGTATTAAAAAATACAAAACCAGAACAGGATGCAGACGGAAAACCGAGCAAGGCAAAATATACTGTTCCTCAAAATGTTATTAATGAAGGGAAATCGAGAATTAAAAAACTGCTAACTGAAAACATGCTTTATTCTGAACTTGATCTTGACTATTTGAAAAAAGCTTTTATGTAAATTCATCAATTCCGGTGGTATATATCACCGGAATTATATTTACATTTGTGAAAGTTAGTACTTTTAGGACTATTACTTATGAAAGAAATTTTCTTCAGTGGAATAAATTATTATTCAATTTCTTACAAAGAAATATTCTTATATTTTCCTGTTTATGCTTTTCTCGGTTGGATCGGCGAAGTAATTTATAGATCGTCTGTCCAGAAAAAATTCATAAATCCGGGTTTGATTATTGGTCCTTTTCTTCCTTTGTATGGCTCGATATCAATTATAATAATAGCAATATACAGCGTTTTGCCTCTGAAAAACATTTTTTTAGATTTTATATTGTTTTCTGTATTGGTTACATTTTTAGAATATTTAGCAGCAGCGCTTGCTGAAAATTATTTTAAAGTACGTTTATGGGAATATGATGATTACAGATTCAATATCAAAGGACGCGTATGTCTCCGTTTTGCGTTTTTCTGGGGCGCATATGTTCTGATTTTTCTGTATATAATTCATCCAATTATAGCGTATTCACTATCCAAAGTTAATTCGCAAAAAGTTTCTTGGGCAGCAATTATTGTAAACATTGGAATTGCGATTGATTTTTTAATTTCTGTTCAAGCGATGAAGCGATTTGTTTCGACTCTTCATTATTTCATCGAAGGATATTTGAATTTTGATAATACTGAAATCGAGCAGTATTTAAATAAAATGCGGCGGCAGTTTCAGTCGTTCGGAGCATTGAGAAAATACGCCGATTTAAAATTGAAAAATAAATTCGAAGATAAATTTTCAAAACAGCTTGTGATTATTAAAAAATATTTTAACGAGAAACTCTTTTCCCGGAAACCTGATGAATCGGAATATAATTTGATAATTAAGGAAATTTTGTCCAATTCGGAATTTCAGCTTCTTGAAAATTTCCTGCATCATGATTCATCAATTCTCAATCACGCGAAAAAAGTATCATATACTTGTTATAAAATTACTAAATTACTCGGTTTAGATTATGTTTCTGCCGCGAGAGGCGCGCTTCTTCATGACTTTTTTTTATATGACTGGAGAAAGCTGGAAGGAAGACCTTACGAAGGCGGAATGCATGGGTTTAAACACCCGAAAGTTGCTTTAAAAAATTCTGAAAAGCATTTTTCGATAAACACTGTTGAAAAGGATATCATTTTACGACACATGTGGCCGTTGACGATAATTCCGCCAAGATTTAAAGAATCAATAATTGTATCATTAATCGATAAATATGTATCATCTCAGGAATCAGTACTTGCTGTAAAAAACAACATTAAAAAACATAAAAATCTCAAATAAGCTGTTTAAATTCTAATGGGCACTATCAAAAATCAGTATTTGTGCCGACAAGGGAACATTAAAAATTTAGTTTATAGAAGTCTCTTATGTATTAAAAAAATATAAGAAAACCTCGCACATACTGTTAGCATAATCCGCTATTATAAAACTATGAAATATGTTATTAATAAAAATAGATTAATAATTAACATCTGATATTATTATTTTAGAAAAATTTAAAATAAAATAATGATAATGAAAATTAAATTAAATTACAGAATTATGATTATTACTTTTATTACCGGACTTATGCTAAGTCTTTTCGTGGTAATTTCTGTTTATTTCATAATGAAAACATCCTTATTCAATGCATTAAAACATCGCATTGTAAACATTACAGCGCTTTCAGCTCAAAAAATTGATAAAGAATTATTAGAACATCTTGTTAATCTCAGCAAACTCAATAACTCTGATGAAGATATTAAAATAATCGAGAACTCTGAAGAGTATAAAAAAATTGGAGATCAAGTTGTAGAAATTCATGAAATAGAAAAAGAATTCTTCCAATATATATATATAATGACGCCTACTGAAGAAATTGGGAAAGCTAAAATAATTTTGGATGATGAGACTTACATATATCTTCAAAAACCGGATATGAAAACTGCAATGGAAGAAGAAGACATTGTGCATTTTTCAGATTTTTATGACTTAACGTCTTTTCCAATAATGCAGAAAGCAATTAATGAAAAAATTAATATCGTAGAAGATAAAGTATATTGGGATGCTGAAACAGGAATTTACTCAATAAGCGGTTATGCGCCAATTTTCAGTAAAGACGGCAGCAGATTTTTAGGTATTATCGGGATGGATGTTTCATCTAACTATGTAAATGAAATACTCAATGTTACCGTAAACATATTAGTAATATTGTGTCTGGCAGCTGTTTTAACTGCGGTTGCGGTAAGTTTTTTTATCAGTAATCATATTTCAAAACCGATATTGAATTTAAATTTGAGCGTGAATGAGCTAATCAATAGTAATTTTAAAAATGTTTTACCTGTTGAAAATTTACCTGATAATGAATTAGGCGAATTAGGCAGAAATTTTAATTTCATGGCTGAAAAGCTTATTTTTGGAAATAGTCTTAATGAAGAAAAAAACAGTCTCCTTTACATGTTAACGACTGCATATCAAAGATTTGTTCCGAGGCAATTCTTAAATTTAATTAATAAAAAGAATATCACGGACGTAAAAATCGGAGATCATATTGAAAGAGACATGACTATACTTTTTTCGGACATTAGGAATTTTACGACTTTTTCCGAAAAATTAACACCGCAGGAAAATTTCAAATTTTTAAATTCCTATTTGAATCAAATGACTCCTATTATCCATGAAAGCGGCGGATTTGTAGATAAGTACATTGGTGATGCTATAATGGCTTTATTTCCCGGAAAAGCTGAAGACGGGTTGAAAGCGGCAATTTATATGCAGAAGCACATGGATGTTTATAATTTCATCCGCTCCAGGTACAACTATAAACCTCTATCAATCGGCATTGGGTTGCATACCGGAAATGTAATGCTTGGTACTGTTGGTGATGAAAACAGAATGGAAGGTACTGTTATATCTGATGCTGTTAATATTTCATCGAGGCTGGAAAATCTGACTAAAATATTTGGAACATATATTCTCGCAAGCCAGGAAATTTTACTTAACATTCAGGATCCGACGATCTATACGTTTCGGTTTTTAGGTAAAATCCAGGTTAAGGGAAAACGTCAGTGGGTAGGGGTTTTCGAATTTTTTGACGGCTACAGCGATGATGTGAAAAAAATCAAATTAAGTACAAAATATAATTTTGAGAAAGGACTTAACGCTTATCTTGAGAAGAATTTTTCTGAAGCATTAAAATTTTTTGACGAAGTATTAAAAGTTGATCCTGACGATAAACCAGCAATGTATTATAAAAAGGATATTACTAAATGCCTTTCTACCTGTATCGATGATTCCTGGGATGCTGTTTTAATTATTGAAGATTAACTTAAATTTAGAGGCTTTTCAATTTTGTTGCTGCGGATATACTTCCCCGGTGTTACTCCGATAATTTTTTTGAAAAATTTTGTATAATGACTTTGATCACTAAATCCCATTAGTAAAGCTGCGTCGGCGATAGATCCGGTTTTTAAAAGAACACTTTTTGATTTTTCAATGCGTTTGTGAAGAAGATACGAATGCGGAGTCATTCCGGTTTCACGGCAGAATTTTCTGTTTAAATGAAATTGGCTCAATCCTGTAAGACAGGAAAGTAAATCCATTGAAATATTTTCAGTACAATTATTATCGATATATGTTTTGATTATGTCGGTAGTTTTGGTTTTATCAGAATCGTTAAAAGAATAGTTTTTATAAACAGCATAATCGGATATAAGATTATTCAGAAATGAATAAAATACGCTTTGTGTTTCAAAAGAATTATCGATGGTTAATAGAGCGCTAAAAAGATTAGAAAATTCCGTAAATAAATCATCATTGTTTCTAATAACATTTTTAAATAGAATATGCTGATTATTCTCATTATAGTAAATTTGTGAATTAAAAAAATCTTTATTAATGTAAATAACTTTGTAACTAACAGATTTATTGTTTATTGTTCCGCATGAATGTATTTCGAGAGGGTTAATGATGAAAATATCGCTCTTTTTAAAAAGATGTATTGTATTGGAAAACTCGATTTTTCTGATTCCTTTTTCGACAATTCCAATACAATAATCTTCATGAAAGTGACTCGTAAATTCATTTTCAATGTTGCTGCCGGCAATCAATTTTACACCATGCATCCTTGAAATTTTATGTATTACAAGTTCTTTATTTTCCATGTATTATAACAGCGGAGGTGAAAATTTAGCGAACAGCTGCAATCCTTCCGGACCTGCTTTAACTATGTGATTGATTTTTTCAGGAATTACGGCAATAATTCCATTTTCATATTCTGTTTCTTTCCCGTTTATCATGCAAACGCCTTTCCCTGAAATAACTTCATGTATTTCAAGCTGTGCATCGTGAGCGTGGTTTCCGATTTCGCATTGCGGCTCAATTTTAACCAAATGACAGCTTAAACGGCCATTTGTATCCGCTCCAGTAATGATGTGTTTTAAAAATACTCCTTTAAAAGATGCATGCTCTTTCCATGCGATATTTGAAACATCACTTGTTACTTTTTCAAATATAATTTTCCCTTTTTCAAAATTTTTCATAAATCCTCCTTATCTGCATGAAAAAATAACATGAAATAAAAAAGTTGTATTGTATAATCGTGCTGTTTTAAAAAATTTGTGGCAAAAATTCAGAAATACCAGCGTTTTTTTATCTGGAATTGTTTTCTTTCCTTATTGATGATTAATGAGACGTGGTTTTAAGAGTTGAAAAATATTGTGATTTAAAAAAAAGATTGATTAAAATATATAGCTGTTTCATTAAAATCACTAATGAGGTGACAAAATGAAAGATAAAAAAGAATTCATTGAATTTCTTATTACGGCAAAAAAAGCAACTTATGCCGGAAATTCAAATATGTTTGCGGAAAGCTGCAGAAATGCTTCTAAGGATTTAAAATTTGAAAAAGGAAAATATGTTTATCTGGATAGTTATTTCGGAGGGTTTGCTTTTATCGGAAATGAAATTTTATGGGAAAACAATGTTCCAATTTATGGAATGAATTATTACGGTACAATGCTCATAGATTCTATTCCGGAAGGTTTCAGTTCTTTTTTGAAAAAGAGTCTGCTGATAATTCCTAATGAAGCGCCATACCGCGGTCCTCGTGAATTTCACGAGAATGAATATTCATATTTTTGCGAATGGGAAGGGCCTATTGAAACATTTAAGGGTTATGAATATATTTTGTTAAATAATTCGAAAATATACGAGCTTAATTTTCACGGGGGAATAGTGAGAGATTAAGTAACCGCATTAAAGTAATTTATGAAACCAGTCATAATAAAGCAGCAACTTTTATTAGACTGGTTTCAGTTGTAATTTATTTGTAAAAAAGAAGATAAAGATAAACATTGGCAATACCCAATGAAATAATTGTTGCGGGCAAACCGTATTTCATGAATTCCCAGAATGTAATTCTGTAACCGCTTTTCCCGCAGATTCCAGCGCTTACAACATTCGCGGAAGCACCAATAAGCGTTGCGTTTCCTCCAAGACAAGCTCCTAACGAAAGAGAAAACCATAAGGGAAGAACGGCTGCCGCGCCGATTTCATTGCCAATATCTGTAACAAGCGGAATCATTGTGGCAACATAGGGAATGTTGTCAATTACAGCAGAGCATACGCCGGATCCCCATAGAATAACATACGCGGTTTCTTGCAGATTATTATTTGTTGCCGCAATAAGATATTCAGATAGTATTTTTATTACCCCAAGTTTAGAGAGCCCGCCGACTAAGATGAACAAACCAATGAAAAAGAAAATTGTACCCCATTCGACTTCATGGAAAAATTCATCAATTTCATGTTTACCGACAATCAATAAAAGAACTGCCGCGCCTCCCATGGAAATAGTGGCTGGTTCGAGATGCAGAAAGCCATGAAGCAGAAAACCTAAAATTGTCAGTGAAAGAACAATTGATGATTTATACAGAAGCATTTTATTCGTAATCGCTTTGGATTCATCGAATTCCATTATTCTCGCTTTTCGTTCATTTTTTACAACAAGCTTTTTTCTGAATACAAAGTAAAAATAAACTGAAACAAAGAAAAGTATTATTAAAATTACAGGACCAAGATAAATTATGAAATCGAGAAAAGTAATATCCGCAGCACTGCCGATCATTAAATTCGGAGGATCGCCGATAAGTGTTGCAGTACCGCCAATGTTTGAAAAAATAGCTTCGCAAATTACAAATGGAATGGGTGAAATTCCAAGCTCAACTGCAATAAGAATTGAAACTGGGGTTAAGATAAGTACTGTCGTTACGTTATCCAGAAAAGCTGAAAAAAGCGCTGTAATCAGCGAAAGAGCTAATAATATAATTACTGGATTGCCTTTTGCAAGCTTCGCTGATTTAATAGCGACATATTGAAATAAACCTGTATTTTTTGTAATTCCGACAATTATCATCATGCTTATCAGAAGAAAAATAACATTCCAATCAATATCTTTGAATGCTTCCTCCTGCGTAATGAAATGCAGTAAAATAAAAATTACAGCTCCGATTAACGCCAGAACGGTTTTATTGAAAAGTTCCATTGTAATAAGAATAAAAATGAGTGAAAAAATAGCTACCGCTAACAACATATCTAAAGTCATGCTTATCTCCTGATAACTTTGCGTAAAATGTCAGTAAAACTTATAATACCAATAATTTTGCCGTTTTCAACAACAGGAATATGCCTTCTATTTCCATGGCTGATTTTAAAAGAAGCTTCAACAATAGAGCTTGATCTTTCCAGAGTCTGTTCAGGATTTTTCATAATTTCTTTGACTTTTATAATGTTTTCATTTTTTAAAAGATATTCAAGCGGTTCAAAAGATGAAAGAAAGTTAAGATTTCCGACTTTTTCAGCATAGTCGGGTATTGCTGTTTTAAGAAGTTCTTTCATGGTGACTTCTCCGATCAATGAACCATTTTCATCTATAACTGGCGCGTAACCTATTTTGTCTTCATAAAATTTATCTGCGAGCTGTTTAAGTGTCATTTCAGGGGAAACTGAGATTACAGAAGCAGACATGATGTCTTCCACCGTGAGATCTTTTTTTATTTTTATTTCTTCAAGCTGTTTGAATAATTCTTTGGAATCAGAACATTTTGAAAGTTTGTTCATGAAACCTATATCAGCGGCAATTTTTGCAAATGCAGCTAGAGTCTGAAGGTACAATGTCGAACTTTTCTGGGGTGAAATAATAATGACGAAAATTTTAATATCAATCCCATCAACTTTTACTGGCACTGATGGAATGCAAACACCTATCAGAATATCATCAAATTCATCAATGCGACCATGCGGAACGGCCATTCCAGATTCAAAAACAGTGCTGCCGATTTTCTGACGTTCTTCAATTGCGTTCTGGATTTTTTCTTTTGAAATTTTATTTTTATAGTGTGAAGAAAATTTTTCGGCAAAAAATGAAATTACATCATTTTGAGAATTAAATTTTAAATTGGAAACATAAAGATCTGAATTAAGCATGCTAATAAGTTTCATTGTTGTTTTCCTTTTTTTGAGTTTTTAGATAATGAGTCATTATTTCTAGAAAATTGACTTCGCCTATAACGATTAAATCTTTGTTTACAACTGGTAACTCGTTGATGTTTTCCCGAATCATAATTTTGACTAAGTCAGGAATTGTTGTTTCCTCAAAAACATAAATAGGTTGAGTATTCATTATATCCATGGCTAAAATTGATAATTTAAATTGAAATAAACCTTTAGTTGTTAGTTTTGTTTCAACTGAAGTATTAAAGGATGTTTGTGGAAACATGCACTCTATAATATTGTTTAAGCGAATAGATCCCAATAGTTTCCCATTATTGTCAATTACGTACACATGTCTAGTTCGCGGATCTTCGATAATTTTTGCTATTATTTCATCTAGTTTGGCGTTCTTTTTGATTAGAGAGGGATTTTCAACTATTAAATTGTGAATTTCCTTAACTGTTACCTGAGAAAGAGCATATTCCGGCATGATTCCTCCAACTATGTGATGGTAGTATTTAAATATCAGGAATCTATATTAAATGGTCAAGTAATTTCGTTATGTAATTAAAATTTTATTTCATTTAACGGATTTTACGCAAACAATTATGAAAATATTTTTGTTTATAGATGTAACTTGAATTACTGATGTTTGATTGAAAGAAACATCTTTTTCGAAAATGGAATTAATATTTACAATGAAATAATAATTCCTATTGACTTCGCATAAAATATGTTTTAAAATATTGAAAGCATTTGTGAAAAAATTTAAGTAGAAAGAGGTATAATTGAATATTATTTATTTCATGCTGGGATGTTTCATGGTAAATGCTATTTATCACTATTTTTTGTTCGTATTTTACAGAAAGAATTATACAGCATTATATTTCGCGCTGATAAATACTGTTTCATTTTTATTTAATCTAATGAATATTGTGAAATTTCCTTATGAGCAGAAAGTCGCGAGTATAATTTTTATTCTTAACCCTGTGTTTTTTCTGCTATTTGTCTGGTCAATGTTTCCTTTAGATTTCTCTAAAAGATTCGTAAAATGGTATTCGATTATATCTGGATTACTGATAGCAATTTATACTGCAATTCCATATTCCGTTTTCTTAGAATATATGCCATTTCTTAATAAAATGGTAATGGTCATGGTTCTTATTTATTCATTTTATGTAATTAAAACTCTGATTACGGCACTGATTAGAAAAAGAGAAGATTCATTACTGATTTTAATCGGTATGAGCTCCCTTATCATTATCGCGTTAGCGCGATATTTATTGAAAGATAGTTTTATACGTATTCCAAATCCGGTAGGCGCTTTATTTTTAATGCTGTTTTACAGTTTAACCCTTGCGAGAAGGTTTTCGAACTCGCATTTCAAATGCGAACAGGTAGTTGCGGTGAGAACTAATGAGTTAATTGATGCAAACCGAAAATTGACAGAACTTGCCACAATAGATCCTTTGACAAATTTATTTAACCGGAGATATTTTTTTGATAATTTAGCTAATGAAATTAATCGGGCTAACCGTTATAAATTTAAGTTTTCAGTAATACTTCTAGACATTGATTTTTTTAAAAAAGTAAATGATACATATGGGCATAATATGGGTGATAATGTATTAGTTAAGGTCGGCGCCGTGCTAAAGAAAACTCTTCGTCAAAGTGATATCTGCGCTCGTTTTGGAGGAGAAGAGTTTATTATAATTCTACCTGAAACTGAAATTTTAAAAGCAGCCGTATTAGGCGAAAAACTACGAAATGAAATTTCCGCTTTAAAATTTCCAATACCGAATTCTAATGAGCTGTTTTCCATTACTTCTAGTTTCGGCATAACTGAATATTCTACTGAAATGACTTCAATGGAACAATTAACTTCCATTGCCGATACAGCACTTTATTATTCAAAGGAAAATGGCAGAAACAGGTGTTACTACGCGGAAAATACGGCAAATGGTTTTAATTACAAAGTTGTAAAAAACGCATAAAAATAGTAGTAAAGACATTTAGCGGTTATTGGCAGCGAATCAACATTTTGTCAGCTTTTTTCCATTTTTGAACAGTTTCAGCAGGCGTTCCTTTTGACATTATAATATAGCTGCTATTTTGCAAAATATAACATTGCTTTTCAAATAAATCAGGAGAAACATTGTTTTCCTTTGCAAGTACCGCGAGTTCAAGAGAAGATAATGTTATTGTATATCTTTCTGCATAATATCACAATCATTTTGAATACACATAAGGCGGTCTTATTTCAGAAGGATTATAAACGCTTTCCGTAAGAAATGAATGGTTTGCTTTTATATAGTTTTGCCATAATTTTTCCTGAACAAGCATGTAAGGCCATTGAAGTTCGACCGGCTTTTGAAATTTCACATCTGAAATTAAATCTTCAAAGTGAAGAGGGCATAAACCGTATGTTATTCTGTAATAATTCCCATTTTCACCCAAAGGCTGAAAGTGAGTTGCTTCAAGTCCGGTGACATACCAGATGAATGAACTGATTCCTTTGTGAGCGATTATCTTTGAACCAGCTGGGACGAGATATTTGATTGTACTGAAAGATTCATTGTATTTCGAATAATCCGGATATCTGCCGTTGTGAAAAAGTTTTGCCTGTTCAAAAGGATTCGCATAAACAAATACTGATGCAAGTATTAATGTCATTAGAGAGTATTTAATAACTGTTGTTCGAATGTTTTTTTGATGAAATAAAATTTGATTTTCGAAAGGATGTAAAAAAGCTGGATATTTGATGCTGTCAATCATTATGGCGCAAAGAATGAGACATGGAACAAATGAAATTAACATCAGTCTGAAACTGATAGAAGTAAAATTGAAATTAATAAAAGGAATAATTGTGAAGAGTGAAAGAAAATAAATGCAAAGAATTGATTTGTTATTTCGGAAATCTTTTTTAAAAAGAAAAAATGTGAAAGCGAAAGGGATTAAGTGAAAAAAAAGATATTCGATTTTTTCAGCGTTACTGACGCCGAGATTTTTTATCATGTTGAATTTACCGGGAATATTGTTTAATGTTAAACTTTCGATGAGATAGGTAAGATCAGCTGATTTTAAAAGAGCTATGGGAAAATGCCGTAAATAAAGAAAGAATAGAAAAAAAATTAAGAAAAAAATAAATACCAAACCAGCTTTAATGAAAATTTGAATTTTATCGTAAAAAATTAAATTCGCGAGAAAATATGTACAAATGAAAACAATGCAAAGACCTCCCATTAATTTATGGGAAAAAATTGTCAAAAAAACAAAGACAATGACACATGCAATATATTTTTTATTGTATTTACTGCGCAGAAAAAAGTATATAAAAAACAGAAAAAATAATATCCCGCCGCTGTTTTTAATATATTCCGTTGATATGTAATTGTGACTAAATGAAAAAATAAAGAGAATACTGACAAAAACGGAAACAACACGGCTGATTTTGAGTTCGCATAAAATAAGGAAAAAAGGAATAACGGAAGCGGAGCTGATTATAAGAGCTCCTGTTTTTACAGCGGTAACGGGATTTTTTAAAAATATATTAATAGCGCCGAGAAAATAGAGAATAATTGAATTATCGGAAATAAGCAGTTTTCCGGTTTGGCGAAAAGAAGATACCTGCAGCACATAATAGTAGCCGTCAAATCCTGCGGCAAAATTATTATAAAATAAAATTGAGTACATTGCACACGTGGAAATTAAAAATAACAGTACTAATGAAATTTTATTAAATGTAAAATTATAAAAATATTTTGATAATAGGATTTTTCTACAGTTCTTAATAGAAAACATAATCCGTAATCATTTTGATATCTTTGGAAAAATCAGATGCCTGTTGTATGCTGTACAAATCGAATGAACCAGATTTATCATCAAACCATGAATGACTATAATGTAGTCGAAGATATAATTTCCCATTAAATATTCTCCATGTGCCTTGGACCGGGCTGGTTTCATCGATATACGGAAGAAATTTGAAACTTCCTTTTACGATGCAATTATTATTTGTAGAGAAAACAGATCTAAACTCCTCAGTTTTGTTTACTATTTCAAAATCTGGTCCCATGTAATCTTCATCATCCTCTTTCTGTTGGGAATCTATGTACTGTCTGTATTTTACTGTAATTAATATATTTTTTTCTCCATTTTTAATTAAATTATTTTCAAGATTACTATCTTCTGCAGAAGGATTCTCAATTGATTGGATCAGTTTGACGTTTGCCTTGTCGATGGCAGTAAGTTTATTTTCGGAATAAAAATTATCTGGTCTATACCAGGCCTGGGAATTAAAAAATATTTTGTATTTTTCTGTCGTAAAAACACGTCCATGTCGGGCGAATATTTCATTTCTTAAAAAACCTAAATACTCATTTGATAAATATAAAACATCATTTAATTGGAGCGGAGTATCTACTTCATATAAACATTCGTATTTTTGCTCCTGGGCTGACAGTAAGTTTGTACTGATTATTGTTAATAGTAATATTATATATATTCCTGTTTTCTTCATATTTTCTCCCTGTGATATAGTAAATACGCTACGTTACAGCTACGTTACAGCTACGTTACAGCTACGTTACAGCTACGTTACAGCTACGTTACAGCTACGTTACAGCTACGTTACAGCTACGTTACAGCTACGTTACAGCTA
>JBFZEW010000413.1:0-6927 GCA_041306665.1 Spirochaetota bacterium
CAGGGTTTAAAGTTGATAATCAGCTTAACAGGGCAGTTCAGGCGCGCCGGCAGCCTGGATCATCGTTCAAACCTTTTATCTACGGTGCCGGTATTGAATCAAAAATTATCACGGGTTCTACCGCAATTCCCGATGCTCCAATGGTTAACATTGACACACAGGGAGATACATGGGAGCCGGGCAATTATGAAGGTAATTATGACGGTCTGATTCGCGTAAGAAAAGCACTTACACGTTCGGTTAATATCATATCAATTCGAATATACGACCTGGTCGGACCGGACCGTATTATTAAATACGCTTCAAAAATGCTTAAAGTTCCTGAATTCCGTTTTAATCCGAATCCATCGCTTGCTCTTGGAACCGCTGAACTGACGCCTATTGAAATGGCGGGAGGATACGCGGTATATGCAAACCGCGGCCGTGACGTAATTCCTTACGCGATACGCTACATTCTCGACCGCGATGACAATGAAATCGCCAACGTCGAAGAAGAAATCGGAAACATTATCGCGATGAAGGAAAAAGAAGGTTCAATGCAGATCATTTCGCCGGGTGTCGCATTCATAATGACTAACATAATGGAAGATGTTGTTGATCACGGAACTGCAGCGTCAATCAGAACTTCATCCGATCTGAAAATACCCGCTGCCGGGAAAACCGGCACAACTTCAAACTGGACGGATGCCTGGTTTTGCGGATTCACCCCGGAACTAGTAACAGTCGTCTGGGTCGGTTATGACAAACCGTTTCTTTCTCTGGGTAAACACCAGGCCGGCGGGACAATTGCCGTTCCTATTTGGGCGAGATACATGAAAGAAATATATAAAGACATGCAAGTTGGAAAGTTCGCGGAAATGCCCGATGGAGTATTTCACGGCGGTGCCTGTGAATATACCGGACTTGCTCCATCAGCCAAGTGTAAAGTTGTCGGAGAATACTATCTTAAAGGCACAGGGGTTTCCGGTCAATGCGACGGGAATCATTCAAAAATGCAGTCAGTATTGGAACGCTATATGGAACAGCAGGGTATAGCAATTGACAGAGAGCCAGAATCAAATAGTGCTGAGTAAAATAAACGGGGTGTTATATGTATAAAATCGGTGATAAAATAGTTTATCCAATGCATGGCGTAGGGAAAATAAATGCGATTGAGAAAAAGGCGGTACTCGGCATTAAAAAGGAGTACTATCTTGTGACCATTGATAACAGCGGAATGGAAGCGATGATTCCTGTCGAAAAAGCTGATGAAATCGGAATTCGTCCTGTAATTTCTAAAAATGACGTTAAAAAAGTTCTTAATATCATAGAAAAAGGCGAAACAAAAGTTGAAGATGACTGGAAACTCCGTTATCAGAACAACATTGAGAAAGTTAAAAGCGGCTCCATTTTTCTGGTTTCCGAAGTCACCAGAGATTTGTATAAACGCGGACAGGGCAAAGAACTTTCAATAATGGAACGAAAACTTTATGAGCAGGCATATAATTTAGTCGTTCATGAAATTTCTCTTGCGAAAGACATTGATCTTGAAGACGCGGGAAATTTGATTTCAGAAGCGTTGTCATCCGCCGCTAACGAATAAGTAACATCGCATGCGGAAATCAAGTCTGTACTGATTTCCGATTTTACATATAAATTCTGTGGAGCAATATTATGATTATTTTCATCCGAATTCTTTTTATGGTTATCACAGCTTCAGTGTCTTGGATAGTTCTATCACAGATTTCATTCATTCACGCGGCCGCGGGTACAGCGGCAGTGGCGGTGACCGCTCTTGCATTCATGATTCTCGCGGAATATATTGCTCATACCTTTTCTGTCAGGCAGCTTTTTGCTGCAATTTTCGGATTGCTGGCAGGTCTTGTAATTTCATTTTTCGCTGCTTCGGCTTTTTCTGTTTTCCCGCTTGAAATGTCCGAATTGGCGAGAAATACCGTGCAGGCTTCGATTTATCATTTAATTACTTACGGCATTATAATATTTTTTATTGTTAATAATGAAGACATCGCGATATTCGATAAAATTCTTCCTGTAAAACCCGGGAGTGACAACAGCACAATCAGTTATAAAATTCTCGATACGAGCGTGATTATTGACGGCAGAATCAGCGACATATGCGATACCGGATTTTTAGAAGGAGTCCTCGTAATACCAAATTTCGTGCTTAATGAACTTCAAATGATTGCCGATTCGGCAGATTCAATTAAAAGAAACAGAGGCCGCAGAGGTCTTGATATTTTAAATAAAATGCAGAAAGATCAGTCCATAAAAGTTAAAATTTCAGACATGGATTTTCCGGAAATTCATGAAGTTGACGCAAAACTCGTGAAGCTAGCGAAAGCAATGAACGCGAAAGTCGTGACAAATGATTTTAATCTTAATAAAGTTGCCGAGTTTCACGGCGTGGATGTTTTGAACATTAACCTTTTATCGAATTCATTAAAACCGGTCGTTCTTCCCGGAGAAGAAATGAGGGTTTCTCTGATTAAGGAAGGGAAAGATCATGATCAGGCAATAGGTTATCTTGATGACGGTACAATGGTTGTAATCGAAGATGGCCGTTCAAAACTAAACACGGAAGTCAGTGTTATTGTTACATCCGTGCTTCAAACTACGGCCGGGAAGATGATATTTGGAAAAATTAAAAATCACTGATGTTAAAGTAATTTCCTTTTTCGGAAGTCCGCATAGCGGCGGACATTCTTCAGCACTTCACAATTCTTTTCTGCACAATTTTGCCGACAATAACATCTTGCGCGTTTCAGCTTATAAAAGAAACATTACCCCATGCATTGCATGCGGTTTCTGTAAAACGGCATTCGCCTGCACTTATAATGACATGGATGAAATTTTAACTGTATTGAAGGAAGCGGACATTTTAACCATGTCATGGCCTGTGTATTTTTCATCAGCTCCATCGCCAATGAAGGCGATCATCGACAGATTTCAGCCGCTTTGGGAGGCTTCAATTTCAGGCAAGCTTGATCTGAAACCGAAGAAGATATTTTATTTTCTTACGGCAGGTTCCGATTATAAGACGGTTTTTGATCCGTCTTTGACAATTTTGAAATATATTGCAGCGACTTTTAAATCTGAGATTTTTGAAACCGGCTCAGTTAAATTACCGGGTCTTGACAGTTTCAATGGACAAAAAAATTTTGAAAACGCGTTAAATAAATTGAATTTTGAAAAATTACTGTTATAATATTAAAAATAATAATTTTGGAGGATAAATGAAATTATTTGTATGTCAGGTTTGCGGTCATATAGAATTCAACTCTGCTCCCGATAACTGTCCTGTGTGCTGGGCGCCGAAAGAAAAATTTACCGGCAATGATAATGTATTCAAGGAATCAGCGGAAAAAAGTCCGGAAGCGGGCGTTAAACATCAGCCAAAACTTTCAGTTGATAAAAAATGTTCAATGTTTGAAGGCGCTGAATGTACAAAAGTTGACGCGCGCATTGGAGAAGTCATTCATCCCATGGAAGAAAAGCATTTTATTCAGTGGGTTGATTTCTACATTGATGAAAAATTCGTCAAGCGCGCAATGATGTCGCCTTCAGTATTTCCCGGCGCTGCAGCTCATTTGAAGCAAATCGGGAAAAAAGTCACCGTAGTCGAAAGATGCAATCTTCACGGCTGGTGGATGGCTGAAACAGCACTGTAAATTTTTGCAGCAGGGATGGTTCCATCTCTGCTGTTATAATTTTATCGGTCTGCATGTATATTTATTCTTTCCGTTCTTTTTCGATTCGTAGAGAAGTTTATCTACTCTTTCGAAAAATTGAAATCTTGTTAATTTACGGTCAGGAACGATTGATGACGCGCCCGCGCTAATTGTAACGAATTTCTCTCCCGATGCAAAATTATGCTCAATGTTAAGTTTTTGAACTTCACTGACGCAGCGCTTCGCGATTTTTTCAACGTCTTTCAGGTTGGTGTCAGGCATCAGAACGCAGAATTCTTCGCCCCCGTAACGCGCGACAATGTCTCCCGTCTGACGCAAAGATTTTTTTACAGCCGCCGCGGTTTTCTGAATTACGACATCGCCGGCCTGGTGTCCATAATTGTCATTGTAAGCTTTGAAGTCGTCAATATCAATCATTATCAGCGCGATTGATTTATTGTAAGCGGTTGAATGTTCCCATTCGGCTTCAAATTTATTTTCAAGATAACGTCTGTTGTATATTTCAGTGAGCGCGTCAATTATCGTAAGTCCGCGCAGTTCTTCGTTAAGTTTCTTGAGTTTTTTCTCAGTTTCTTCAAGTTCGATAATCTTTAATTTAAGTGCCTGCTCGGATTTTATCATTACTATAAAATAAACCGCTCCCGCGGAAATCATTATATAGAAAAGATATGCGTACCAGCTCAGCCAAGGAGGGCTTTTAATCGTAATTTTTATTGTTTTTTCCTTTTCAGTCCAAATGTCGTCACTGTTTGCGGCTTTTATTCTGAAGGTATATGAACCCGGTAAAATGCTGGAATATGTGACATTGTTCCGGTTTCCGGAAAAAATCCATTCCTTGTCGATGCCGTCCATTTTATAGGCATAGGAATTATGTTCGGGTGATTTATAATCATCGGCGGAAAACATGAACGTCAGAAAATTTTCATTATACTTTAATTTTAAAGTGTCAGTAAGATATGACGGTTTTTCCGAGATTATCGGTTTGTTAAAAAGCAGAATGTCCGTGAGAATTACTTTCGGCGCTTCATTCTCAAAAAATTCAGGATTGCCGCTGAATTCATAAACACCATGCATTGATCCGAAATACAGATTCCCCTTGCTGTCTTTTGCGGCGCCCGTATTGAATTCCATGCCCCACAAACCGTCTTTTGAAGTTAAAAGTTTAAAAGTTTTTGTTTCCAGGTTAAAAATATTAAGCCCAAAGGATGTTCCAATCCACAGTTTCCCTGAATTATCTTCCATAACGGAATTAATCGCGTTGTCAGAAAGACCGTTATCGATTGTGTAATGAACGAATTTTTTTTCTTTTTCATTGAAAAGAATAAGACCGCCGCCGGTAGTTCCGATCCATAGATTTTTTTTTGAGTCTTCAAAA
Source organism: Spirochaetota bacterium (assembly GCA_041306665.1). Lineage (GTDB taxonomy): Bacteria > Spirochaetota > UBA4802 > UBA4802 > JAFGJZ01 > JAFGJZ01. Next base: position 5,065 of record JBFZEW010000413.1, read on the forward strand.
ATAACCCGTATTGAGTTATTAGTCAAAGAGTTTCTGTCTTCTGGATTATGGTAATAATTGGTAAAAGTTTTTTCATCCGGGTTCATCATGCTCAAACCTTTGTTGGTAGCGATCCAAAGTCTTTTCTGTGAATCGAAAAGAACGCAGTATATGAGATTAGCGCTGATCGATGCCGCTTTGGCTGGATCATTTTTGTAAACTGTAAACTCGCCGGTGGTTCTGTTCCACTTGTTTAACCCGTCATTGTACGTGCCTATCCATAGATTTCCATTCGAATCTTCAGTCATGGAATAAATGAGCGGGCCGGAAATTGAATTTTTATTCGCGGAAGGCATGAAGGTCTGAAATGAATTTGAATTTCTGTCATATCTGCAAAGACCTGAATTTGTACCTATCCAGAGATTTTTCCGCGAGTCCTCGAATAAATATGTGATTATATCATTGCTGATGCTTGATTTATCTGAAGGTTTATTTGTATATTTGATAATTTTGCGCTGCGATGGAATGTAGCGGTTCAATCCTCCGCTGTAAATTCCAATCCATAAATCGCCGAAGCTGTCTTCAAGCATGGAATTGATCCGTCCGCGGGTGAGTGAATTTTTCGAAAGAGGATCATGCATCAGAATGCGGCGGTCGATCTTATTTTTATTGAGCTTGTTGATTCCGTTGCCGTTCGTGCCGATCCATAAAATTCCTGTTTTATCTCTGAAAAAAGAATATATAATATCATGGCTTATGCTTTTCGGGTCGTTGTACGCGTATTTATAATTAATTTTTTCTCCTGTTATTTTGTCATATTCAATTAATCCGTTGCCCCATGTTCCTATCCAGATTTTATTTTTTTCCTGAACATTAATTTTATAAATGTTATTTTCTTTCAGCTGAATGGTTTTAAATGTATTGTCAGAGGGATTGAAACTTACTAATCCTGTTCCAAAATTTCCAATCCAGATAGTTCCTTCGTCATCCTGCTGCATGTCCATTGCGTACTGTGTTTTAAATAATGTTTTACCTTTTTCATCCGCGCAGTAGCGCTTAAATGAATCCGTAGTTTTATCATACTTACATATTCCATTGTAAGTTCCAATCCAGATGTCGCCGTTTTTATCTTTTAAAAGCGAGCGGATTACATTGTGGGAAACAGAATTAATGTTTCCGCTTTCGGGAAAATATCTTTTAAATTTCCCAGTGGAAGTATCAAGCCGGTTCAAGCCGTCGAGCGTTCCGGCCCAGATGAAGCCGTCTTTATCTTTCACAACCGCAGTGACTACCTCATTGCTGATAGTTTCACTGTTTTTCGGTTCTTTTAAATAATTCGTAAACTGTTGTTTGTCAATATCGAACCGGGATAATCCGTTATAAGTTCCAAGCCAAAGAATTGAATTTTCATAATCAAGAAACATTGTTTGAATAATCTGATGAGGCAGTGTGTTTTTTTCAAATGGAATACTTCTGTAGATTTTAAAATTTTTTCCATCGTAGCGGTTAAGACCGCCCTGCGTGGCAAACCATAAAAATCCCTGTTTATCCTGAACAATTCCGGAAACAGAAAAATCTGAAAGCCCGTCTGTACGGGAAATTTTATCAAAAATATAGCTTTCTGTTGCAGCATCCAAGCTGACAGCAATGAATAAAATGAAGCATAATAATATTTTTTTCATTATAGCAGGTTGATTCCTTTTGTGAGATTTGATTATTAAACCATGAAAGATTGACTAAATCAATCAAATTTTATTGAAACTGCAGATTACACGGTCATACAGATTGTAAAACGCATAATGAAAGTATTGTCAAATTTACGGGCAGCTTCAAAGCCCGGTATTTTCATTATTCAAAAAAATTATAAATACTGCTTTTTCAGTA
>JBFZEW010000414.1:0-5582 GCA_041306665.1 Spirochaetota bacterium
CGCAGCATAGTCGTTAATTTTAGCTAACATTTCAAACTTTGCAGTTTCAGGATTATTTTTCTTCTCTTCAACATCGATTCCGACAATTTTTCCGATAATTCTGACGCTTTCAGGGAATTCCACTTTTTCCATTTTAGAAACGAATGTAAAAACATTTCCGCCCTCATGACAACCGAAACAGTGATATATCTGTTTATCAGGCGATACTACAAACGATGGAGTTTTTTCGCGGTGAAAAGGACATAGACCGGTAAAATTAACTCCCTTTCGCTGAAGCGATGGGACATAACGCGCGATTACTTCCTCAATGCGCGCTCTGTCGCGGACTTCATTGATTTTATCCTGAGATATTGACAATTAATAACCGTTATTTACTTTCAATTTTTTCTGTTACAATTTTTTTGACTAAAGCGCCGTCTGCTTTGCCTTTAAGATCTTTCATTAATGGACCCATAACTTTTCCGAAAGCGCTTTTATCAAAATCTCCCAGGCCGGCGATGTATTTATCTACATAGGCTTTAATTTCATCTTCGCTCATCTGTTCTGGAAGAAATGTTACTATAATTTCAAGTTCCGCTTTCTCCTGATCGGCAAGATCTTTTCGCGCGGCTTTTTCGAATTCAACGATGGATTCTTTGCGACGCTTCGCAGCGCGGGCAATAATTTCAAGCACTGTTTCTTCAGACGGTTCTTTTCCTGTTTTAGCTTTTTCATACATGATATCGGACTTTAACATCCGCAAAGTTGTTGATTTCAAAGAATCACCGCTTTTAAGCGCATCTTTCATTTGATTTTCAATAGTTGCAAGTAGACTCATTATTACCTCAAAATTATTTTTAGGGATTTTATAAAGGACATACAATCAAATTACTAGAACATTGCTTAAATGTCAACAAGCTAAGAATAAAAAAAGACGAATGCCTGTTTTTATTCAGTATAAATTCAATATATTATTGAGCTTTGCGAACTTTACTTGAAATCCAACATAATAGCCATCAAACTGATTACAGATTACAGATTACAGATTACTGATTACTAATTACTGATTACTGATTACTGTTTACCCCTTGCGTGAACCTGTATTTTATATTTTATTTTTTAGAGTTACTTCTATACAATTACGAAAATAGCGGAAAAAATTGTATGAACGAAATTTTTGTTGCAGAAAAACAGCATGCTTTCATAATTAAAATACTGAACAATATTATAATTATGTCCGAAAATTATAATACAACTCATAATAAATTAACAACATTGGAGCCATTTAATGAAAAAAGCAGCTATTTTCACAGCTTGCGTGTTTGCAATTTCCGCAGCTGCATTTATTTTTACAAATACAGATATTTTTGAACAAAAAATAATAGCCGAGACTTTACAGGCACCGCCAGTGACAATTAATACAGCATCAATAGAAGAACCCGTTAAAACAAATGCGGGTCCTGATTTTTACAGAGGACTTTATCTCGTATATTGGTCGGCGAAAGATCCAGTGCGTTTTGAAAAATTTCTGAAACTTGCAAAAGACGCGCATGTAAATGCATTTGTTATCGACGTCCAGCCTTCAAAAAACGGAGAATGCAACATTCCGACTGAACATATCGCAAAAATGATTGAAAACGGAATTCATCCGATCGCGCGCATTGTCTGCTTTGATCAGGGGCTTAAAACTTTTCCCGTTTCACAAACAAAAATTGATTTTCTTCACACTCTCGCTGTAAATTCGGCGAAAGCAGGTTTCAAGGAAATTCAGTTTGACTACATCCGCTTTGAAGATTCATCGGCGCTGAAACACCTGACGCTTGAAGAAAAATACACCTTCATTCGCAAATTTTTAAACGGCGCGCGAGAACGTCTTAAAGGCTATGACGTGAAAATTGCCGCAGATATTTTCGGAAGAATTCCGCTTAACGACAGAGATCTCATCGGCCAGAAAATGGAAGTCCTTGACGAAGTCACCGATGTCATTTGTCCAATGGCATATCCTTCGCATTATACCTGGAGTCCTAAATTCTACAATGATCCGTATTATGCGGTTCATATAACAAGCAAACGCGCCCGTGAAAGAACGAAAAACGCTCAAATTGTCAGCTGGATCCAGGCATTTGAAATGAAAATTCCAAAAAACATGAGCTACGCGAAATACTTGAGTGAGCAGATTTCAGCTTGTCATGACGCCGAAATCGCGGGATATCTTTTTTGGAACGCAAGACAGGTGTATGATGAACCTGCGCGCATAATGAAAGATTTCTACGCGACAAGAGATCTTGTGAGCGGAAAGTCTTTAAAATGACCGGGAACTCAATCATCAGATGCGGATGGGCTTCATCTGATGATGATCTTTATCGTGATTACCACGACGTGGAATGGGGAGTTCCAGTTTATGACGATAGAACTCTCTTTGAATTTTTGATTCTCGAAGGCGCTCAGGCGGGACTTTCTTGGCGTACAATTCTCGCGAAGCGGGATAATTACCGCAATGCTTTTGATAACTTCAACGCTGAAAAAATCGCTGAGTACGACGATAAAAAAATTGAAAAACTTCTCTCCAATCCGGGCATTGTCAGAAACAAACTTAAAATTTCTTCCGCAGTGAAAAACGCGGTTCTATTCCTTGAAATTGCGCAGAGAGAAAAATCATTTTCCAATTTTTTTTGGAAATACACAGATGGAAATCAGATTACTAACTGCTGGAAAACACAGAAAGAGGTTCCGCCGCGGACTGAACTTTCCGACAAAATAAGCGTTGATTTAAAAAAACTCGGCTTCAAATTCACCGGTTCAGTTATAATTTATTCATTAATGCAGGCGGTCGGAATGGTTAATGATCATACTATCGACTGTTTCAGATACAAAGAAATTCAAAATTTGAAAAAATAATTATTCGCCTAACTGACTTTTCAGACGCTCCAATTCTTCCCAGCGATGAAGTTTCTTTTCAATTTCAATTTCAAGATTATCAAAGTACTCTTTCGTTTTTAAAATATCATTTGCTTTATCCTGATAAAACATCGGGTCCGCCATTTTTTTAAAAAGATCGTCCTTCTCTTCTTCAAGTTTGTGTATTAAATCAGGAATTGAAACTAGTTCGTTTTCTTCTTTAAAAGAAAGTTTTTTCTTCGCTGAAGCTGTTTTAACACGTTCTTTTTTCTCTTTTACTGATGAACCGTTTTTTTCACTTCGCTGAATGAGCCAGTCATCATAACCGCCTGCAAATTCATTGACAATAGCGTTGCCTTCAAAAACGAATGTTGACGATACGACATTATTAAGAAAAGACCTGTCATGACTGACAGTAAGAACAGTGCCTTCGAAATTAAGAAGAAGTTCCTCCAAAAGTTCAACGGTTTCAATATCGAGATCATTTGTCGGCTCATCAAGAATCAGAAAATTCGCAGGTTTCGCGAAAAGCTTTGCCAGCAGAAGTCTGTTTTTCTCACCGCCTGAAAGTACTGAAACTTTTACATCTGCGCGATCCGGCGCGAAAAGAAAATCCTGAAGATACCCGATTACATGGCGGCTGCCGCCGTTGAAACTGATGACTTCATTTCCTTCGGCAATATTATCTTTAATACTCGCGTTTTCATTAAGCTGATTTCTGAGCTGATCGAAGTAAGCCGTCTGAAGCTTCGTCCCTGAACTGACTTTTCCCGATTCAGCGTTGAATTCACCAAGTAAAATTTTAATCAGCGTACTTTTACCGCAGCCGTTAGGACCGATAATTCCAATTTTGTCGCCCCGCTGAATTATAGTTGAAAAATTGTTTATTATTTGATTTTCACCGTAACTGAAAGAAACATTTTCCGCTTCAATTACAATTTTACCTGATTTATCTGTTTTATTTGTACTGAGATTTACATTTCCCTGCATAACTTTACGGCTTTTTCTCTCATCGCGCATTTTCTCAAGAGCTCTGACACGACCTTCATTCCTGGTGCGCCGTGCCTTAATTCCTTTGCGAATCCATATTTCTTCATCGGCAAGTTTTTTATCGAAAAGTTTGTTTTGAATTTCTTCACTTTCAAGCCATGCCTCTTTTCGTTTTAGAAAAGTAGCATAGTCGCATTTCCAGTCGAAAAGCTTTCCTCTGTCGATTTCAATTATTCTGTCAGCGACTTTTTGAAGAAAAGTTCTATCGTGAGTCACGAATAAGACCGTTCCTTCATATTTTGAAAGAAACACTTCAAGCCAGCCAATTGAATCAATGTCAAGATGGTTGGTTGGCTCATCAAGAAGAAGAATGTCCGGATTCTTAACGATTGCGCGGCCTAAAAGAACCCGACGCTTCATTCCGGAAGAAAGATTTTCAAATTTTAAATTTTCATCAATGCCAAGCAGATTCAACACTCTGTCAATTTCAGTATGATGTCTTTCAGCAAAATGAGAATCATTAATGTCCTCACCGTCTCCGCAGATACCGGTTGACAAAATGTAAAAAACAGTACCCGTAAGGTCGGACGGAACGTCCTGACAAAGAAGCGATGTCTGAAAATTATTATCATGAAACAGATCGCCGGAATCAGCGTGCAGATCACGGTTGATGATTTTCATGAGCGTCGATTTCCCGGCACCGTTACGCCCCAGAAGAGCGATTTTTTCTCCGGGATGTATTTGCAGATTAATATTGTCGAAAAGTTTTCCGCTTCCGACAGAATAATTCAGGTTTTGAATGTTAAGAAGAGCCATTTGTTTTACAGAACCATCCTGTTGTGCCCATGATAATATTCATCTCTCAATTCTTTGATCGCGTCGCTTTCGAGATAATCATCGAACGGCATCATTCTGTCAATAACTCCGAATGGACATATTTCAATTACGCGATTCGCAACCGTATTAATGAATTCATGATCATGCGAACTGAAAAGAACAAGTTCAGGAAATTCAATCATCGCTTTGTTCAGCGATGTAATAGATTCAAGGTCAAGGTGATTTGTCGGCTCATCAAGTATGATTGAATTCGCTCCTGAGAGCATCATTCTGGAGATCATGCATCTGACCTTTTCACCTCCGGAAAGTACTTCGACTTTTTTTAAAGCCTCATCACCGGAAAACAGCATTCTGCCGAGAAATCCGCGCGTAAAGTTTTCATCCGGATTGGTTGTATATTGTTTCAGCCAGCTGTGTATCGATTTGTCACATTCAAAATATGAACTGTTATCTTTCGGAAGATACGCCTGCGTGATTGTTTCGCCCCACTTAACCGTTCCCGAATCAGGAGTAATATTACCCATTAAAATTTCAAAAAGAGTCGTCTGAACAAGATGGCTGAACGCAAGAATAACAATTTTATCCTCTCTGCTGACAAGCAGATTAAAATTATGAAGCAATTGAATCCCGTCAACTTTTTTGCATAAATTTTCAATTTCAAGAATTGACCTTCCGCTTTCGCGGTCTGGTTTAAAATTTATATATGGATATTTTCTTGTTGAAACTTTAATATCCTCAAGAGTGAGTTTTTCAAGGACCTTTTTACGGGAAGTCGCCTGACGCGCCTTGGACGCATTTGAACTGAACCTCTCCACGAAAGCCTGAAGATCTTTTCGTTTATCTTCGACTTTTTTATTCTGATCCTTCAGCTGCTGCGC
>JBFZEW010000415.1:0-2960 GCA_041306665.1 Spirochaetota bacterium
ACGCAGATGATAAAATGATGAAAGAGAAAAGATGAAAATAATAATTCAAAATTGCTTCATTGCCAGACACGACTCAGTTTGTAAAGATGAAAGTGAAAAGAGAAAAGTGGAAAGCGGAAAGTGATAATTCAAAATTCAACATTCAAAATTCAAAATTGCTTTACATACACATACACAGACACGACTCAGTTCGTAAAGTTTATAAAGATGAAAGTAATTACGAATGCAGCAAGTAAATAATTCAAAATTAAACATTCAAAATTAAAAATTGCTTTACAGGCACAGACACTCATCACTGCAATTTAATCCAGACCTTGATAACTTCATCACCCGAGGCGTTTACATCAGGTTTTTTTTGAACGGAATGATCTTTTTGAAGCTGAGTGATCAGCTTAATGTAATCACTGTACTTTATTTCAATCAAAAAAGTATCAAGAACTTTTGTCGCATCGTTGAAACTTTCAGCAATGATTTTACCCTTGTTTTTTGAAATTATTTCCCGTACATTTTGCGACGCAAGCGAATACACCTTTACTGAATCATTTTTGGCAGAGACATTGTCTTTATTTTGAACAGACGCCTCTGACTGCTTCGATAAAACTTTAGATGATGTTAAATCACTTTCAGCCTGAACGTCATTCGTTTTTCTATCCGAGACAATTTTCTTTGATTCCTCCGGCTTGCGAATTACAAAAGCGTCATCGGCAATTATAACCTCATAAACTTGCGTCTTCGCGGAAGCTATTTTCTGCTGATTCTGTATTTTTTCAGATGGAAGTTCAACTGAAGATTTATTAACGGATGATTCTTTCGCAAATGACTTTTCATCCGATTTTTTGTTTTCTTTTTCGATTTCTCCCGGGTTTACAGATCTTATATTCATACCGGAAGCTGATTCATTGCGAGAATATTCAAATACTGCCGTGTCTTCGGTATTAACAGCTGCTTTTATTTCCCGTGTAATTTTTTCTTTTTTAGCTACCTCATTTATCACGACAGCCTGAGTTTCTGAATTGCCGCCTTTGAGAATCTCCGTTGAATTATTTGCTGTTTTGTCTAGTTTAGCTTTAACCGAGTCATTTTCAACGGTATTATTTTTTTCAAGCTGAGCAATGCTTTCTTCTGTCACAGGCATTGAGGGCGTGGAAATATTTTCAAACCCCATCTCAGGTTTCTCAAAGGGTTTGAAAATTAAAATGAAAAACATTACAGTCGCGAGCACACCGGCCGCTTCGAACGGAATTTTATATTTACTAATTCCGGACAGCAATCCGGACAACGCATTCCCTATTTTTAAAAAACGACTCATTTCGCCGTATCTATCGATCTTTTTATTCACATTGAAAACGAAATCTCCAGGGAGTCTTTTCTCCGGAACATTTTTTAACGCGCCAAAGTATGCATTTAAAAACTCCATTTCTTTTTTACACAACATGCAGCTGTTTATGTGCATGGAAAGATTTTTATCTTCCAGCGGATCCTTTCCGTTTTCAAAATAGAATTCCAGTAATTTCTGACTTTCTTTACACTTCACAGCATCCCCCTCAAATCTTCCCGCAGATGATGCCTCGCGCGCGACAATTTTGATTTCACGGTTCCTATTTTATATTCAGTTATTTCGGATATTTCCTCGTAGCTGCGATTTTCAACATCCCGCAGAATTACGACTTTGCATAAATCACTGGGAAGCTTTCGAATAGCTGATAATATCATCTCATACTGTTCGCTTCTTACAGTGCTTTCTTCCGGCAAGAATTTTTTGTCGCCGATTTCATGCGATTTATCTGAATCAGCGTACTCCGCATTCATGGACATTTCGGAATTGTTTTTGCGGAACTGTTTCGTTGATTTAAAATTTTTGCATGTATTCACCGCGATCTGGTACAACCATGTCGAAAAAGCACTTCTGAAGGCGAATTTATTTATGCTTCTATAAACTTTTAAAAAAACTTCCTGCGCGCAATCCTCAGCATCTTCCGTATTGCCGAGAAATTTATAACACAAATTATATGTCATTCTAGCGTATTTATTTATAATCATATTGAAAGCCTCCCTGTCGCCTGCGGCTGCTTTCTCAATCATCAGTTTCTCATCAAACTGATGATCCGTTTTCAATATCTTCTTGTTCATTTAGACAGCTTTTTTCCAAAAAAGTTCATATTTTTTTAAAAATTACGAATTATTACGCAAAAGAAAGAAATTTCAGAAGCAAATTTCCCGATATTTAAATATCGGATAATTTACCATTTAATGTTTACTTTTTATTATGATTAATATATCACAAAATATATTATTTTTATTGCAGTCTTTTTAAATCAATTTTATTATTACCTCATATTACAGTAAAAGGATGTTTCCATGAAAAAAAAAGATACATTCAGACTTTTAATTCTTTTTTCGGCAATAATTTTCGCGTCATGCCAGTTTGACGCTCCCATCCGCGAGCTTTCTGACGCTAAAGCTGCAATATCCAACGCTGAAAAATACGGCGCCGAAACCTACGCTCCCGAAGAACTTGAGGCTGCTAAAACAGCAATCGTCGAATCGCACACACAGCTTAAAGATGATAAAAAAAGCGAGGCCGTCAAATCAGCCGTGGACGCTAAGACCGCCGCCGATGCTGCATATGAAAAATCTCTTCCGTTAATTACTGATGCCACAATTAAAAACACTGAAATTATCATTGAAGAAGCAGACAACGCTAACGCAGAAAAATACTCTCCTGAATCATATAATTCCGCGAAAACTCTTCTTGACGAAGCTAAAACACTCTATGCTTCTTCATCTTTCAAAGACGCGTATCATAAAGCAGAAGGAGCTGAAGAGCAGGCAATTCTCGCGAAAACGGATTCACTTAAAAACATAATGGATCTTGAACTGCGTATTGAAAATATTGATACTGAAATTCTGCGAATCGCGGACAACAAAGGAAACATGTATGCCGCCGATGAATTAAAATC
>JBFZEW010000416.1:0-6237 GCA_041306665.1 Spirochaetota bacterium
ATGATATCAGCTATCGCGAGTCCCGATCGAAAATCCATCATCCTCGCTGTTTGAGGAACCTTTGTTGTTTTATCTTCAGGGAAAATATGAAATTCAGTTATCCATACAGGCAGCATCGAAAGAGGAGTTATTTTATCCTTCAGAGTTTTTTCAAGCACCGCGCCTCCCGCCATGACGTACGTAAACGCATCAGCTTCGGACATCGCGGAATCGTATTCCCTGTATCCGTAGAAGTGCCCGTCCAAAAAGTCAACATTGCCGAATCCTGATAATCCGAGAACATCAGCATTCCATGTATACAGTGCCCGGAGTATATCATAGTCAGGATTCAAATCAGCAGCGAGAACACCCAGCCATGTCGTAAGCTGAACTCCCGGTTCAATTATTCCGCTTACTTTTATGTTCTTCCCGAGCGAAGACGCTTTGTTTCTCATCGCGGCAATTACAGGTTTGACATCTGCCGCGTATGTAGTCGGCGTATCCGCCAGAGTGCCGGCGCCTTTATATCCGGCGGAGGGTTCATTTCCCACTTCAAAATATGCAACATCCCATGGAATTGTTCTTCCATTGGCTTTGCGAACGGCTCCTTGCGGAGTTGAATCACTTCCAAGAACATATTCCACCAGCTCTGCAGCTTCTGTTCCGCCACTGAGATAGTTCACCTGCAGTACAGGTGTGACATTCATCTCTTCGCACAGATTGAGAAATTCATGCAGCCCGAAAGATACTGTGCCATAACTCGCAGACGCTCGGTTTTCACCTCTTGCTGCAACTGTTCCTATTGAATTTTTCCAGTCAAAGAAATCAACCAGTGTTCCGCCTGGCCATCTTATGGATTTTGCACCCAATGAAGTTAGAGTAGTTTTTACGCTCGGCTTTATCTGAGGCACAGCTGAAAGTTTTGATAATCGAACTTCATCAATTCTCACCGAGTTTGAAATTGTATTTGTATCAGGATGTATGATTAGAATATAAATATATGCCGAGGATGTGTTTTCAGTAGCTGTTAAATTTATTGTATGACGCTTCCATGATGAGTTCTCTGTTGTCTGAATAACCTCATTTGAAACGGGATGAAAATCTGAAGAGAGTGAAAACATATATGTCATAATCTGCCAGGTACCGTTTTCTCCATAGCTTGAGTATGAAATCTGGTAGTTACTTCCTGCTTCTATCTTATCAGTAAGAATTTGACTTAAACCGTTAAATCCATATACGCCTGAACCATCGCCTGATGATCGCTTTAAAACAGAATATCCGGGATATGATTTTTCTCCCGATGGCGTATCTCCGCCTGATGAGCTGTATGATATTGATCCGCCATTAACATATTCCTTCCAGACTGTCTCTGCAGGATTACCAAATGTATCATTAAGACCTGTTGAATTAATGCGGAAAGATCTGTCTTGAATCAGTTCACCATCCGTAAGGCAGCCGTCTGAAAGATTCTCCCACGGCATGTTGACTCCGAAGATTTCCTTACTGTAGGTTTCCGCGGATGAAGATGAAGAAGAACCGGAATTTGATCTCCCATCAGAGCTTCCGCAATATTGCAAAAAGATTGAAACAAATATGATCCCAATAATTTTTACATTTTTCATAATTCACACCTGTCTTAAACCTGTTTTAAACCTGTTTATAACCTGTTTATAACCTGTTTATAACCTGTTAATTAACAGGTTATAAACAGGGAAGGTTCATTAAGCCTTAAAACTTAACGCGTTAAGAACCCGGGAAACTGCATTTGCTTTGTTAAGCGGATAAAAATGAAATCCGGAAACACCATATTTTATAAGTTCCGCGCACTGGGAGATTGCAAAATCTATTCCTGCCGACGCGATCTCATCATCATTAGCGCAGTTTTCCAAAACTGCTTTCAAGGATGATGGTATATTCGCACCTGAAAGCTGGACCATTCTTTCAATTTGTCTTTCATTCACAAGCGGCATAATTCCCGGAATGACGGGAACTTTAATTCCCGCCGCATGAACAGCGTCTACATATCTGAAAAAAGCGGTGTTATCAAGAAAAAGCTGAGTAAGAATCACCTCTCCGCCAGCGTCAATTTTCTTTTTCAAATTATTAATATCATCAGCGAAGGAGACAGCTTCCGCGTGTTTTTCAGGGTAACCCGCTACAGCAATACGGAAATCTTCAATTGATTTAATGTACTTGATAAGTTCATCGGCGTATGAAAATCCATTTTCAGGCTTCACGAAACCGGTATTTCCGGCAGGCGGATCACCGCGAAGTGCGAGAATGTTATCAAGACCGAGCTTTTTAACGCGGTGAAGATAATTTTTAATATCATCACGGTCGGAACCGACGCAGGTAAAATGCACAAGCGGATTTATCGCAAATTCGTTTTTTATTTTCACCGCCAAATCAATTGTTTTTTCGCGGGTTGACCCGCCGGCGCCGTATGTAACGGAAATAAACTCAGGTTTATATTTTACCAGTTCTTTAAGTTCAGCGAATAAATTTTCATCTCCGGCAGCGGTTTTCGGAGGAAATATCTCAAACGATATTGTAAATTTGTCATTATATATTTTTTTAAAATCCACTTCCGTCTCCATGATTCTTAAAATAGAAACATGATAATAATATATGCTCATGCCATGAGTAAAGTTTTTTTTATTAATAAAAATTTTATTTATTAAAAATTACTTTTCATTTAAAAGAGAGATGCTATTGTGTCAAAAATCAGGTAAACAAATGAATAAAAAATCAATTATTTCTTTAGCGATATTTTTTTATATTACAGCCGTGATTCTATCGACTTATATTAATCTGCGTAATGACAGAATGCAGGCTTTGAAATTTCTTGATTTAAACCTAAATTCAGCCATGAAACATGTTTCCGCAATGATCGGGAAAAGCGTTATAATTTCCATACCCAAAAGCTCCGAAACTAACATGGAAACTGAAACCGACATTCAAAACATGATTGAACTTTCACAGTTTATCTATCAAGCAGGCCTGGAAAAAGCGGCATTTCTCTATGAGAAAAACGGCCGGTTTCATTATATTGCTTCTTCATCAACAGATAAAAACCTGAAAACCGGATATTACGACAAGGTTAATACAAGTTACAACAGGGAGCGGAGTCTATTATATGGCGCTTTAGCCCAGGATAAACCAGTTTATTCATCATACACTGATTCGAAAGGAGATTTCCGCACATGCGCTAAATCAATTTTAACCGATGATAACAAAAAAATAATTGTTCTTGTATCTGTTTCAACAAAAGAAATCATGCATGCGGCAAATCAAAGTTTCATTAAAAGTCTTCTGCTTTCAATTTTTTTCATGGCATTTTTAATTCCGATAATTATTCTCATTCTTGCCTATGACAGAAACGAAAAACGCGATTTAAACTTCGAAATTTATTATGATTCGCTTACGTTTCTTCCGAATAAAAAAATGCTTATCAAAACCCACAGTAAATCAAGACATCTTACGCTGATAATTTTCAACATTGCCAATCTTAAAAAATACAATTATTACTATGGATATACGGCGGGTAACGCGATTGTAAAACTGATTTCTGAAAAACTTCAGAGTTGGATCATAATGGAATCGGATAATTTTAAAATTAAGCCTGTTCTATATAAACTGCAAATGGATGAATTCGCGGTCGTTTTCTCGCGTCCCATTGACAACTCTCAGCGCGTGAACATATGCAAAAGCTTTAATCTGCTTTTTTCCGGAAACTGCTGTCAGTTGAATAACATCGCAATTCCTGTTTCAATTGTTTTCAGCGCCGCGTACATGACTCCTGCCGGAACTGTTAAAAGTAAAACTATCGAAGATCTTTTAATTCTGTGCGACATTGCGATTCAGAATACAAAAAAAACATCTTCCGAATTTACAATTTACAGCATGGAAAATATGTCATCGATCTGTCACAATGAAAATTTCAGTATTACACAGCTGGTGAAAAATTCAATCGACAATAACGGCATAATTCCCTACTATCAGCCGATCATAAACAATAGTACGGGTGAAATTGAAAAGTATGAATCTTTAATACGCATTATTGATTCAACAGGGGAACTGATTTTGCCTAAAAAATTTCTGGAAAACGCGCGGCAGTCAAACATATATCCTTCACTTACCCGCATAATGATCAATAAAACTTTCGCGGAATTCGAAAACAGCAGCTATGATTTTTCAATAAACATTTCAGTGGAAGATATTCTTAATCCTGTTACGGCAAAATACATTATCGACACCCTGATAAAATACTCTCACGCCGCTTTCAGATGCATTTTTGAAATTACCGACATTGTTAATTCAACCGACATTACATCCATAATCGACTTCACGAATGAACTGCAAAACTATAACTGCAGGGTCGCGATCGATGATTTCGGTTCGGAATTCAGCAGCTTTAAAAACGTGTCAATGGTAAACATCGACTTTATTAAAATCGATCCCGTCATCATTAGAAATATTCAGACGGATAAAAACTCAAAGATAATCGCCGAAACAATCGTTGAATACTGCAGAAAAATGAACATTAGAACAATCGCTCAGTTTGTTTATAACAAAGCGATTTACAATGAAGTTAAAAACATGGGCATTGATTTTTCACAGGGCAACTACCTTGGACTGCCTGTAGATAAAGTGGATTTTAAAAATGTTCATTGATCCATTAATTATTTCCAGAGGCGCGGAAATAATCCGCTCAGGCGGTCTTGTCGCGTTCCCGACTGAAACGGTTTACGGTCTCGGAGCCGACGCTCTGAATCCTTCCGCGGTAATAAAAATTTTTGAGGCTAAAAAAAGACCTTTCTTCGATCCGCTCATCTGCCATGTTGCTGACATGGAAATGCTTCGGAAAATAACTTTGGAAATACCGGCAGCGGCTTATCCCTTAATTGAAAAATTCTGGCCGGGACCGTTAACGCTGATTTTCCCGAAGGCGGAGATTGTTCCCGAAATTGCAACATCGGGACTTCAAACGGTCGCGGTAAGAATGCCGGCGAATCCCATAGCGCTTGAACTCATCCGCGAGGCAGGAACGCCGATTGCGGCACCGAGCGCGAATCCGTTCGGGTACCTTAGCCCGACAACTGCCGGACATGTACGCGATGCGTTTTGCAACGAAATTGATTTGATTATCGACGGCGGGAACTGTGCAATCGGAGTTGAGTCAACAATCATCCGTCTCGAAAAAGAACATTCTTTTCTTCTCCGCCCGGGCGGACTGGAAATTGAAGAAATTGAAAAATTTACAGGGAAACTTTTACACGCCGAAAATGCAGCCGTTCCTGACTCGCCCGGATTGCTTCCTTCGCACTATGCTCCTAAAACAAAATTAATTCTCGTCAATGAAAACGCACCTATCATTTTAAATACTGAGAGATCAGCGCTGTTAAATTTCGGTAAAAACAGCAGGCCCAATAATTTCATAAAAGTTCTAGAGCTCTCGCCGGACAGAAATCTGCATACTGCGGCAATCAACCTCTTTGCGTATCTTCATGAGCTTGATGACTGCAAACCTGACGTAATTTACGCAGAAAAAGTTCCTTCTATCGGATTAGGCGCAGCAATTATGAATCGTCTTGAAAAAGCAGCCTATTAAATAATTTTAAACAAAAATAATAATTTGACTTTTCCCTCTTTTATGATATTCTTCAAAGGTTGAACATATTTTTAAAAAAGGTGGGATTATGCCGCAATTCACGAAAATTAAATTCAAAAAATCAAAAAAACCAGTACTAAAAGGGCTCAAGACCGGATTTTCTAATGTAATTGATTCATTCAAATTCATCAGACAGAATAAAGGATTCAAACGATTTTTCATTCTACCGTTTTTTTTAAACATAGGTATTCTTGGAATATTTATCACACTCGCGGCTAAATGGGTTTATCCTTTGCTTTACTCTTTGCTTCCACAGGGCGATCAGTGGATTCAAATTTTTTTAAGAAAGTCAGCCGCTCCCGTATTTGTTATTGTGCTGGTATTCACGGTAATTTTCCTTTATTCAATTACAGGTTCAATTATCAGTTCTATTTTTTATGATTTCATATCGCAGAAAACAGAAAAAATAATTAAAGTTAAAACCACTGAAGACGAATTTTCTTTTAAACTTTTACTCAATGATTTTAAAAGAACTATTTCAAATATAATAAAAATGATTATTTTTTTTCTTGTCCTTAACTGCATTCTTTTCATGCTGAATTTCATTCCACTCGCGGGAACAGTGCTGTATGCCATCGGCGCGTATT
>JBFZEW010000417.1:0-3145 GCA_041306665.1 Spirochaetota bacterium
AACAAGAGACAATTTTGTAAAATTAGTTCCAATATTTATAAAAAGGCTTGAAATACAGAAAAAACAATAACAAAAACCAGAACGCTTTCGAGAAACTTGGTTAAACTTCAACTGGTGAAAAATCCTGATCAAACGATTATGTCCATTATACGATCATATTAAAATATATTTCAATACACTCAAATCTTTCCTGCTAAATTTATAAAAACAAACATATATTATTTATATTCCATTAGCAATTTTAGACCTGTTCCACACCTGTTTATAACCTGTCTTAAACCTGTTTATAACCTGTTAATTAGCAGATTTGCGAATAAGTTTAAGTATATCTTTTACTGCGGGAATATCGGCGACAGCGCCTATTTTTTTAAGTTTAAATGCGGAGAAATACGAAGCTATTTTTATGGATTCTTCAAAGTCATGCCCCTCTAATAACCCGCAGTATAAACCGGACCAGAATGCATCCCCCGCGCCTGTTGTATCGATAACTTCGTCTGCAACAGATGGAAAAGATTTAAAAATTTTTCCGTCATAAAATAACGCTCCGTCAGGACCGAGCGTTAATACAACATTCATCGCGCCAAGCTTGTAATATTCACGGCAATAATCTTCGTTGCTCATTTTTCCAAAAATATGAAAAGAATCATCCTCGGAAGGTTTAATAATCGTACACATTGATATAGCTGATTTTATATATTCAAGAGAAGGTAAATTTTCATCCCACATTATCGATCTGTAATTCGGCTCGAATCCAATAATGCAACCTGATTTCTTTGCATGTTCCGCAAATTTCAAAACACTTGTGCGCGTAGGATCTTTCGACAAACAAAACGCTGAGAAGTGGAATATTTTTGAATTAGAAATAATTTCATAATCGGAAACCATATCTGAAAGTTCAGCATCTGCGCATCGATATGCCGCAAATTCCGGATTCCCGGTGCTTTTAGTCACGCATACTATTGAAGTTGGTATGTTTTTTTTAATTTGAATATTCTCAACATTTACGCCCGACTCTTTTAGTTGGGATATGATAAAAGCGCCGAATCCGTCATTTCCTACGGAAGAGATAAACCCTGTTTTTTTATTCTGTCTTGCAACATTACAAGCAACATTTGCTGGACTCCCGCCAAAAAGTTTTTTAAAATCATCTGCATCTTCAAGACCTTTCAGCGAATTATTTACGGAAATTAAATCAATTAAAACTTCACCAGCAGCAACAAAGTCTAACTTAGCATCTTTCTTAAGGTCTATTTTCATTTTGACAACATCCTAACACTATCGCGAATTTTTAAACTTGCATCCATTAAATTCCGTTTCTCAATTTCTTTTTTTTGAACAAGATTCAAAAGCACTTGCACTGACTTGACGCCGATTTCATAAATCGGCTGGTGAACGGTTGTAAGACTCGGACGGAAATATTCCGCATAACGGATATCGTCATATCCGATTACGCTTATGTCATCCGGGACTTTTAAATTATGATCAATAATGCAGCTAATTGCTCCGAAAGCCATTTCATCGCATGCCGCGAAAACCGCAGTAATATCTTGAGTTGAAGTTAATATCTTGTTCATTGCATTGTAACCGCTTTCAATAGAAAAATCACCTTCAGCTTCAAGCAAAGGATTTCGCTTTAATTTGCGTTCTTTCATGGCTTTTTTGTAGCCTTCATAGCGGTCTAAACCAGAATCAAGATCCTCAAGATGCGCGTATATGCATCCTATTTTTTCATGCCCGTTGTCGATTAAATATGTAACGGCTTCATATGCCATTTTATAATTATCCACACTGACAGTATAATATTTCGGATTTTTTCTGTTAGTAAACACAACAGGCATTTTAGATTTTCTGAAAAACTCATCAAATTGATCGGGAATTTCCTTTGTGCAGATTATTACACCATCAACGCATTTTTCCTGCATCAAATCCAGGTACTTCAATTCCATTTCATGATCAAAATTTGAATCAGCGAGCATGATTGCATATCCGTTATCATATGCAGCCTGTTCTATTCCCCGAATCATTTTACTGTAGTAAATATTTGAAATATCCGTCATTAAAACACCAAGCGTACTGCTTCGTTTCAGAATGAGGCTTCTCGCGACATTGTTTGGACGGAAACCGGTTTTTTTTATTGCGCTTTCAACTCTTTCGCGCACATCCGCACTGACAGGTTTGCTTCCATTTAAAATTCTCGACACTGTCGCCGGAGATACATGTGCTATTTTTGCGATATCTTTAATTGTTGTCATCAGAGTTTCCTTGGAAAATTTAAACTATTACTAACAATTAAAATTTGTTCCTTGCAGCTACAACAAATTAATTATATTACACATATATTAGGAAAACGTTTTCCTAATGTCAAGCATATTATCCTTAATTTTTGAATAATCTGATAATTTTAATTTTGTCAGCGCATTGGCGATAAGCGAATGACAGGCCTTCGGCTTGACAATGCTGAAAGAAACACTTTACTGCTTTCAAAGCAGAGAATTGTTTGCGCCTGTGCTGGCGCGGGCTCTGTTACTTTCTTTTTCAGTCGCAAACAAGAAAGTAACCAAAGAAAAGTGCTAGTCCTCAGTCGGCGGACGGCCTGCGCAACCCGATTGGCATCCATGCCTGCGGATTGCGCGTGCTTGTCTTCCTGCCTAAGCATGCCGGAGTATATTCCCGGGCGGTTTAAAAGCAATGAATAATTAATAATGAAAAGTGAACAATAACGGCAGGTAACAATTAATAATAAAGCAATGTTGAATTTTGAATTATCACTTTCCGCTTTCTACTTTTCTCTTTCATCTTTTTCTCGTCTGCGATCATCTGCGATCATCTGCGTTTATCGAGCGAAGCGGGCGGTTAAAAAAGTAAACACCCGCAAACTGATCACTGTTCACTCGTTACTGATCACTGTCTGGGCCTGTGTTATGTATTTTGTTTCTTAGAAGCGGATGACAAGCCTGTGGCTTGACAATGCTGAAAGAAACACTTTGCTGCTTTCGAGCAGTGAATTTGTTTGCGCCTGTGCTGGCGCGGGCTATGTTACTTTCTTTTTCAGTCGCAAACAAGAAAGTAACCAAAGAAAAGTGCTAGTCCTCAGTCGGCGGACGGCCTGCGCAACCCGATTGGCATCCATGCCTGCGGATTGCGC
>JBFZEW010000418.1:0-4424 GCA_041306665.1 Spirochaetota bacterium
TGCTTTGATCACATAAATTTAATTATTGGTAAAGTATCGCAGGGTGAAAAACCTGAAGACGATCTTTCCGCGATAATTGCCGAGGTCGTTGAACTTTCGGCGAAGGGAGGAATATCTGTTGCTGGATCGAAAACTGCGTCTGCTCCGGCACCGGTGAAAGTCGCTGCAGTTGAAATTCCTAAAACAACTTTCGAATCAGATGAAAGAAAGCATTTAAAAAAAGCAGTTGATTCCGGATTGAATTGTTATGAGATTTCCGTATTTCTCGATAAAGATGCGCAAATGAAATGGGTGAAAGCGCAATTAATGCTGAATAGTCTCAAGGGAAGCGGTGAAATAATTAAAACCGTTCCTTCGGAAGATATGCTGACTGATGAGAATATTGATCAGTGCGTGAAATTTGTCGTCGCATCAAATGAAACTATTGAAGAACTTGCCAAGGACTGCGATGTTGATCTTGTTACAAAAATTGAAGGCTGTCAGATTACCCTTGATAAAAAAGACGGGAAATATATTCTTACATTTCACGCAAAAGAAGTTTTCGCGGATTATTCAAACCAGCCGACGGTGGCATCAGTTCAGGCGGCGCCTGCGCCCGTTGCCGCAACTAAAGCTGCGGATTTGAAGGCAGAACAGACGGATTCCGAAGATGATGATGAGAAAAAAGATCAGGCTGCTTCTGCTTCAAGAAAAGCGCCTACTCTCAGAACTGTAAAAGTATCAGTCGATAAACTGGACGAATTATTGAACAATGTAGGCGAGCTTGTAATAGCTAACTCCGGATTTTTCAGACTCTATGAGGATTTGAAAAAAATAAACACGGAAAAAACTCTAACGAATGAATTTAAAAACAGAATGGAGCAGATGTCGCGCATTGCTAAGGACCTTCAGAGCGGAATAATGAAAACAAGGATGGTTCCAATCGGTCAGGTGTTTTCACGGTTCAACAGGCTTGTTCGAGATCTTGCAAAAGACAGCGGTAAAAATGTTCAGCTTGTAACGCGCGGTGAAGACACAGAGCTTGACAAAAAAGTTGTGGATGTAATCGGAGAGCCATTAATGCACATGATACGAAACAGCATAGATCATGGCATTGAGCAGCCTGCCGACAGAGAAAAATTGAAAAAAGACGAAGTCGCGACCGTGACATTGAGCGCTCATCAAGGCGGAAACCAGATTTATGTTGAAGTCAGTGATGACGGTAAAGGATTGAATATTGACAGAATTAAGAAAAAAGCAATTGAGAAAAATCTTATACTTCCTGAACTGCTAGCAAATATGGACGACAGCGACATTTATAATTTTATTTTTCATCCGGGATTTTCAACAGCCGAAAAAGTTACTGATGTTTCAGGCCGCGGTGTCGGAATGAATGTCGTAAAAGAAGTCGTTACAGATATGAACGGTTCAATTACAATTGAAAGCGAACAAGGAATGGGAACAAGATTCATCATGGCGTTTCCTCTGACTCTTGCGATTATTCCTGCGATAATGGTAAAAGTGCAGAAAGAGACTTATGCGATTCCGCTTTCCGATGTAATTGAAACAATTAAAATAAGCGCAAAAGATGTCACTACGATTGAAGGTCATGAAGTTATTAATCTCCGCGGAGAAATACTTTCGCTGCTTAGACTTGACCGCTTTGTCGGAATTGATGCCGATATTATCGATGATACAAAAATTCCTGTAGTCGTTGTTGGATATGGAAACAGAAAGATTGGACTTATTGTAGACAGGCTTGAAGGAAAACTTGAGATTGTCATTAAATCTCTTGATCAGAATTACAAGAGTGTCGAGGGTCTCGCAGGTGCGTCGATTTTGGGTGATGGAAGCATCTGCTTGATTCTTGATATTTCATCAATGATGACAAAAGTAATTTCTGAACAGGAAAAACTATCCCGTGAAGACAGAAGATCCGTTCTTTCGAAAGCGAATACGGAATTTGAAAATGTTGTTCAGCAGCCTATTAAAGAAAAATCAGACGGATCACAGGCAGGTGAACTTTCAGCAAAAAAGTCTGAAACTCCTGTTGCGTCCAAACAGGTAGTCTCGGAAGATAGAATACCTGAAGGTGTTTCGTTGAGCGGAAAAAAAAATATTTTTGACAAAGAAACAACACCAGTCGCGAGTATGGGAGTGCCGGATTCAGAGGTAGACAGCCAGGTAAAAGAGGTTTTGAGAAATTTCAGAAATGAACTTCATGACTCGGTCGCAAAAACTCTGAATTCAGGCGATTCAAACGCTCACATGAAACGGGAAATTGAAATTAATGATGATCAGCTTCGAAAGGTTCAAATTCTAGCAAATGTGGGAATCATGAAAGCAGCTGAATCACTTTCAACAATGATCGGCAAACGTGTTGATTTAGCAATTCCTGATGTTAAAATGATGCCTGTCGATAATCTTCCTGCAAAACTGGGACAGATTGATGAAATTTATGTTGGAGTCTATATGCCGCTTGTGGGCGACATGAAAGGAACAATTCTTTTCACAATCCCTGAAGATTCCGGCTTTTCGTTGATAGATGATCTGTTTGGTTTCGGCAAGGGGCATACGAAGGATTTTAATGATGATGCAAAATCGTCTCTGAGCGAGGTCACAAACATTGTAGGTTCATCCGTTCTGAACGCATTTTCAGAGAAAACAGGCTTAACTATCATGCCGGATGTACCGACATTTGTGCATGATTACATGCAGTCGATTGTTGATTCAATTCTTGTTCTGCATAATGTTGAGAATGATTATGCTCTTGTAATGGACACAGAATTTTATTATGAAGATGACCGAATAATGGGTAATCTGTTGATTTTACCTGAAACAAAATCCGTAAAATATCTTGTTGAGCATATAAAGGAATAATAGGTCATGAAAAAAATCAAAGTTCTTGTCGTTGATGATTCGGCTCTTGTCCGCAGAATAGTTACTGATGCGCTGCAGAAAGACCCTGATATCGAAGTAGTCGGTACTGCAAATAACGGCAAGTCGGCTGTTTTTAAAACACATACGCTAGATCCTGATGTCATTACAATGGACATTGAAATGCCGATCATGAATGGTCTGGATGCTCTTAGAATAATAATGCAGGAGAATCCGAAACCTGTCATCATGATGAGTGTTTTAACGCAGCATGGGGCTGAAGCAACTTTTAAAGCATTGGAATATGGAGCGATCGATTTCATTCCAAAACCATCTACAATGCTTTCAATGAGCGTTGCGGAGATTTATGAACTGCTGGTAAGCAAAGTAAAAGCGGTAGCTGAGTCGAAAATAAAGTTTGAATCGAAGAAAATGCAGGTTTCCGAGAAAGGAATAGAAGCGCCTTCGTCGGGAAAACCTGTTGATCAGTCAATGTTCCTGAAAGAAACGGCTGCTGCTGACATTGTAGCATTGCCTTCTTCTCACAGGCAATCTAATAAAATAGTCGCGATCGGAACATCAACCGGAGGGCCTTCGGCTTTAATGACTGTGTTCAAGGGTTTTCCGGAAAATTTCCCTTCGCCGGTAATAGTTGTTCAGCACATGCCTGAAGGATTTACCAAAGCATTTGCCGAACGTCTTAATGCTAATTCAAAACTGAATGTCAAGGAAGTTGAAGACGGCGACAAGGTGATTCCCGGCTGCGGTTATGTCGCTCCTGGGCATTCTCACATCAAATTGCAGAAATCAGGTTCGGATTTCATTCTGCGGCTTGATCAGAGTGAAAAAATGAGCGGTCACAGGCCTTCCATAGATTTTATGTTTAATTCTGTAGCTGAAAATTTTACCGATAACATAATTGCTGTTATAATGACCGGAATGGGAAAGGACGGCGCAGCTGGAATAAAACGCATTAAAGATAATGGCGGATACACAGTCGCACAGAATGAAGAAACTTCTGTGGTTTATGGAATGAATCGAGTTGCAGTTGAGTATGGCGGAATCCGTGATATAGTTCCGCTGGATGTAATTACAAAAAAAATAGTTGAACATTTATAGTTTAGCAGATATAATAATAAAAAAGTATTTGATTTTTTTTTATTATTAATATATAAAGAAAGTAGAAATTGAAGTTAATTTTTATTGCAACGGTTTTTACTTGAGAATTCAATTTAGGGAGTAGACAAATGGCAAAAATTTTAGTCGTGGATGATGCGAAGTTTATGCGGACACTTGTGAAAGATGCACTTGTTCCAAAAGGTCACGAAATTGTCGGTGAAGCCGAAAATGGTAATATAGCAATTGAGATGTATAAAAAATTTAAGCCTGATTTGGTGACAATGGACATTACAATGCGTGAAAAAGATGGAATTCAGGCTGCTGAAGAAATACTTCAGATGGATCCGGCTGCCAAAATTATCATGGTTACTGCATTAGGTCAGGAAAATCTTTTAACTAAAGCCATAAAATTAGGAGTTAAAGATTTTGTTGTGAAACCTTTTCCTCCG
>JBFZEW010000419.1:0-4320 GCA_041306665.1 Spirochaetota bacterium
AAGGACTTTCCGAAGTTGAAACCGGAAGTGAATTTGTCGATTCGACGACAAAAGCCCTGGAAAAAATAGTCGCTAATATAGAAATTACTAATCAGAATATTGCTAAAATATCTGAGTTTTCAAATGACCAGATTGTTCTAAGCAAAGAAGTTATAGATAAAATGGAAACAGTGAAAGCAATGTCTGAAAATATTTCTTTTTCGACAGAAGAGCAGAAAACCGTGAATAAGGAAATGGTAAATACGATTGAAGGAATCAATGAGGTTACGCAGCATGTCGCGCAGGGAGCGGATGAAATAAGTTCATCAACAACAGAAATCAGCGCTCAGGCTGACAGTCTTCGCAATCAGATTGAATTTTTCAAGGTCAGTTAATATCATGCTGAAAGATGAGTTCGTCTGAAAAACATTATATTAATCAGTTTTTTCAAATGAACTCAAATATAATCCTCTTGTGAAAAGAAACATTCCAATCATTTGCACGAAATGATAGACGCTGTTGTAGTCAAAAGGCCAGATTATTGTAAAATAAATTGCCCGGCTTGCCTGTAGCAAAGCCGCGATGATTGTGACAAGTATTCCCGCGGATAAATAAAGCGTGCTTGGTAATTTACATTTTTTATAATGCCTGATATATGCAACCAGCGCGTAAAGCATCGCGCAGCCTTCGAAAATGATAAACACAATGAATCCTGTCGAAATAATTTTAGATATGAAAAGACTGGCAATGAAAAACAAGAATGCCGACGCAATCATATATGGCATGATCTTTTTTGATTTTTCTTTACCGTAATAATCATAAACTACCACGGTAACGAAAAGTGAAATCATTATTCCAAGCAGAAATGTCAGCGGCAGCCAGATGTAATAGAGCGCTGTTTCGGTGAAATATATTCCATGCGCGGCCGTTCCATACAATGAGTTAAACACAAGCAGACCGAAAATCCACAGCCAGATTTTCATTTTATACAAATCTGTTTTTCGAATTCTATACAGTATGATGAAACAACAGAAAGATGAAATACCCAGAATTAAATCCGTCACCGCTGTTGTCTGCTCGTATATTATCGGGTTGATTGACATTTTGCACCTCTTTATATTGAAATAATCAGTAAAATTATTAATAGCGAAGAAGAAATATTAAGTAAATTTTATTTGTTCATAAAAAAATTTCATTGCATGCTATTGTTCTGTTTCTCCTATGCTGCTGAAACCAGTATTTATGATTTTTTAAAAAAATATAAATACTGGTTTTGAAAAGTGCCTGTAAAATTTATAATTTAGCAGATCTATTTAATTTCAACAGATCCTTTTGCAGCTGGATATGTATCGACAATGTAATATACTCGGTAGCTGCCTTTTAGATTTTTTTTATCAAATGTTATTTTAACCGATACTGTATTCCCTGAAGAATCATTTTGCACTTCGGTTTTCCCGGCGTAATCAAGCGCGGCAGGTTTTCCTGTTTCAACATTTACAAGAAGAATACTGAAAACATGCTCATTAGTTTTAAGAGTACCTTCCGCAATGGCGGCACTCACAGTGTTTTCGTCGGCTAAGAATGTTACATTGCCGGTTCCGGTTGGTTTTTCACTGTAACCTTTACCGTATATATTAAAATTGCATCCGCCGTAAATGTGCATCTGTCCAGTGTCAAATTCGCTCATGCCTGTAAGTTTAAGAAAAGGGCCATAGAACTCAATGTCATCGCAGTTTGCAGTCGCGTTTAATGATGCTCTGCGCAGGAACATGCCGCTTTGCGCGTCGACAATGGAAGCCAGCCTGTACGAAGCATATGGCATGTCCCATGTCCCGTTAAAATCGAGAAGAAAACCTTCATAGTTGTACAACGTGAAAAGCCCGCCTTCGTAATTCATGTTCAGCGGAAATCTGACTTTGAGAGAAGGGTCAACAACCGTTTTTTTATCCTCATTGCCGGGCTTGCCTCCAATTCCCCAAACAACCGCATCACTGCCTTCACCTTCGATAATCCCGAATATGTAGTGAAGTGAATCAAATCCAATCTGATTCCATGATGGAAGCATTGACGGATTCGGTGCCGCAAGACGCGAAAGTTCAAACGCAGAAGATTTGTCTCCTGGTTTTCGGGGAATAAAATACGGCGATTTATCTGATCCATACTCATTCACTTTGAACGAAAATGACTGACTGTATGCATTGTTTTTGTTTCCTCCGAAAAATTTCAAACCGAAACGTTTCATGCCGGTAATGTAATTTCCGCTTACTGAGAAATTCAATGTTCCACCTTCAGGGCCTGTCCATTTTTCACGGGGAACTATCGTAATAAATTTTTTATCGGCTGACACTTTAACGACTGCAGTTTTGTTATCTGCGAAATTTATTTTTAAAGAATTTTTATCAATCGCTGAAAGAATTGTATCATTCTTTTCGCGCACAAAGAGAGAAAACGTCAATGGTTCATTCGCGTCTATCTCTTCTGGAGGTGTCAGTAAAAGTCCGCCGAATCTTGTCGTGAAATAAAGCGAGCTTCCGTCTTCCGGCAGATCTTCGTCAGGTCCCTGCGCGCACAGAGGATCTTTTTTACCGGTCTCCGATAACGGGTAGTCATATGGTATGTAAAAAATTCCGCCGCTTTCACCAGCGACATAAACTCCTTCACGCCCAAGAGCGGGTGAGGCATTGAGATCGTTTCTGTCGTCTGTAATGCATTGGTATGCCCAGCGCAATGTTCCGTCACTGTTGATGCAGAAAAGTCTTCCTTCGCCTGAACCGACATAAATACAGTCGTTACCGTCAATAGCGGGCGAGGAACGTATTGGTTCTCTCGTGTCAAACGCCCATTTTACTTTGCCGTTTTCCGGATCCAGCGCGTAGACTGTACCGTCAGCCGACGGCTGAATTACCGTTCCATCGCTCAAGCTGCCCGGACTCGCGTATATGTGATCTCTTGCTCCGAATTTCCAAATGTGAAAACCGTCTTTCTGTGAATATGCGCGAAGCATTCCGTCGAATCCTCCGACAAGAGCGGCGCCGTTTTCATTTTCGGAAGTCAGCATTATTGTAGCCGCGTTTGTTCCAAGTCCTCCCTTGTTCCAGATTTTTTCGCCAGTTTCGTAGTTATAGCAGAAAACATTTTTCAGAGCTGTGAAGCATGTTCCGAAAAAAATACGTCCCGTTTGTGAATTAACAGCCGGAAGCGACCATATCATTTCATTTGCGGGAAATGTATTCGATATTTTCCCGGTCTCGCGGTCGAGGGCATATACAAGATAATTATCATTCGGTGCCAGCAATGTTCCGTCAGGAAGCATTCCAATGTTGCCTTCGAACCAATTAACGTTGTGCGTATTTATTCCGAATTCTTTTTTAACTTCTTCGGGCGTATGAGCCTTGAATTTCCAGTTAAGCTTTCCTGTTTTCTTTTCAAATGCATAAACATAACCGTCTCCTGAACCCACAAAGACATTGCCCTTGTCGTCCAGCAGCGCTGATGAATCAATTATTTCTCCGGTTAAATGTTTCCATTTAATTTTTCCATTTTTATCTATCGCGTAAAAGTAATGATCGGCGGAACCAATGTAAACATTTCCGTCATTGTCAACGACCGGTGAACTGAAAATTCCTTTCCCCGTTTCATATACCCACGGTTTCGATGAAGTAATTTCCGGAATGACAGTGCTTCTTCCATTCTGAAGCGCGTTGTTTCTGAATTTTGGCCACGGGCTTGCCGGATCAAGCGGCATGTTATATTGAAATTCATTGTTACTGATATGTTTTTGAGGGTCAGAAGTCATTTCAAAGTCGGTAAATCTGACATTGAATTTAAAAAAAAGTATAAGAAGTGCAAAAACAAAGAAGTACAGCAAATAGCGGATTTTGAATAGTTTAAATATTTTCATTATGATCTCCTGAATAAATGAACTTACGTTCAATTATAGAATAATAATTTAAAAATACAAGTATTAAATTTTAACATCAATAAAAAATTTATGGTCTGATATCAAAGACCTTGTAATTGATATACTCTTAAATTGATTTTCGCATGATATTTAACTCTATAATAAAACTTATTTTTTTGTCCGGAAGGCATTTTAAGTTTTGCGGGTAATTTCATAATCATTCTTTGAAGCATCCCGGAGTGTACTCGCGAAAGCAAAATGTCCAGGAAGGGCAGCGCGAGATACTCCTGGTGAAGTCATATATCGTATTATTTGCAGGCCAGGCAGGAAATTACAGCATCAACATCACTTAAATATTGTTTCATTGTGTGATTATCTGTTTCTAAAATGCTGGCTTTTATTACCTCTATGAGCTCACTGCTTTTTAAAGAATTAAATTT
>JBFZEW010000420.1:0-3690 GCA_041306665.1 Spirochaetota bacterium
CAGGAAGCGCAGGTGCGAACCCTTTATTTTAATGGCATTGACCTTTACGCGAAAGGGAATTTCGAAGGAGCAATATCTGAATGGAGAAAAGTGCTTGCAATTGATCCTGGACATGTTAAAGCAAAGAATAATATTAAAAGAACTATAGATTTATTGAGCCGGTAATATGGAAAAACAGAAAAAAGAGACTAAAAAGCCTGAGAAAAAGAAAAAAGTGCGAATTTATTTTTCAATTAAATATAAATTCGCGTTTACAATGATTTTTCTTACTGCGATGATTGTAGTGGCAATGTCATATTATTTCATTCAGGATGAGAGTAAACTTTTACGTAACGCCATCATTCAGAATGCTGAGCGTGAGATAATAAATCTTCAAGCGATCGCGATTCCGGCAATGACTTATCAGGATGAGCTGAGCATGATTCAGACTGCCGAGAATCTGAAAGGTATTGAATCAATCCGTTATGTTTATTTCATCAACGCTGATAATACCTTGCAGGCGGTATCTTTTAAAAATGTTAAGAAAACAGAAGGCTCTGAAATAAAAACAGTCAGTGAACCTGTTGATAATACGCTGAAGCTTGATGATGCCGTAACAAAAAGCGCACTTGCCAACAATGAAGCAAAAAAAGTTCTAAGACAGGATGTTGCTGATTCAGAAGATAAAACCGGTTTGATTTTTGATTTTTCTCTTCCGGTTTATCACTTGAGTATAAAAGACAAAAAACTTGCGACAATTAGAATGGGTTTCTCCGATGAACAAATCCGGCTTCAGATTGCTCAGGTGCAGAAAATAATCATGTATATTGCGATCGGGTTTATTGTAACAGCGTTCATTTTCGCATATTTACTCGCCTGGTTAACAACCCGTCCGCTGAAAAAACTTTCAAAAGGGGTTGAAATTATTGGTACGGGAAATCTTGATTATAAAATCAAGGTTAACTCGCATGATGAGATTGGTTTGCTTGCTCAGCAGTTTAATGAAATGACAGGTGAGCTTAAAGGTGCAAAAGATAAAGAGATTGAAAATCGAATCATGGAAGAACAGCTTGAAGTCGCAAAGGAAATTCAGGAAGGTCTGAATCCAAGCGGTTTTTACAATAAAAACGGAATTCAAATAAAAGGTTACACGCGAGCGGCAAAAGGAGTCGGCGGAGATTATTTTGATTACATTGATATTGATGAAAACAGGGTTGGCGCATTAATAAGCGACGTGTCTGGAAAGGGTATTCCAGCTTCTCTTGTAATGGTTATGATACGCACCGTATTCGTCTCTGCAATTCACCAGAGTAAGAATGTTCAATGCTCTCAGGTTGTAAACAGCATAAACAACGCATTAAGCGCTGATTTCGCCGTTGATAAATTCGCGACATTATTTTTCATGATCTATGACAGAAAAAAAGAAAAACTTTCTTTTGCAAACGCGGGTCATGGCCCGCTGTTCTGCTATCGCGCAGCGAAGCATAAATGCACTGTTACCAAACTTGACGGAGTGCCAATCGGAATCATGGATGAGGTAGATTATCTTCAGACTGAAGTTCCTTTCAACAAAGGCGACATTGTTGTTCTTTACACTGACGGCGTAACTGAAATGAGAAATTCTTCAAGAGAAGAATACGGAAGAACCAGGCTTCAGCACTTGGTTGTAAAAAATAAGGAAAAAAACGCCAGTGAACTGGTTGAATTAATAATTAATGATGTTGATAATTTTCGCCAGGAAACTCCGCCGCATGACGATACAACGACATTGGTTCTTAAAAGAATAGAGTAATTTTCAAATGGGAAGTTTTTGCTAATGGAAAATAGAGGTTATTTGTTTTTTCCTGTTTTCTTTTTTGTCGCATCAGGTTTAGTTTCTGATTTATTTGACGTAATTTGAAAGTGTTTAATTATTTCAGTTGTCAATTGCGTAACTTTGGATGATTTTGATTCCTTTTTTAATTCTTTCACCGGTTCAATGTTTCGTTCCATCCAGATTAAATTGCCTGTTTTAAAATCAATGCATCTGACGAATGCTTTTGTCCTGCTTGGGTTAAAAAATATCAACAGAAGGTAATCCTTGTTTTTTGTATTTTGTGATAGTGATTTTAATGCGTTTTGTTTTGAAACTGGATAATCATAATAATAGAAATTTATTATGCTATTCTGTTCTTTAATTAAATTAGTTTCCGATTCATTATTCCAGCTGCCGTAAATGAAATTTACTTCTTTTTTTAAATCTGCATCTTTAAGTTTTTTTAAACTGTTTTTCGATGAAATAATATTATAAAAAAATTCCATTTCATCAGATCCTGTAGCATTGTAAAGATCATTGGATTGAACTACAGAAATACTGAAATTTTTGTCCATAAAAACGGAATACATTTCATTTAATTCAGTCGGCTCAAGATTGGAAA
Source organism: Spirochaetota bacterium (assembly GCA_041306665.1). Lineage (GTDB taxonomy): Bacteria > Spirochaetota > UBA4802 > UBA4802 > JAFGJZ01 > JAFGJZ01. Next base: position 2,397 of record JBFZEW010000420.1, read on the forward strand.
TTATGCTGAATTTAGAACTTTCAGGAATTACTTCATTTTTGAAAAAAACTTTTTCTCCTGCAGCGTTAAAAATTACTGTAGAAAGAAAATCAACAAGTGAAAATATTTCAGTTTCCAGCTTGCCGAGTGTTTCGAAGGTGAAAAGTTCGTTTGTGTTATAGTTATAAATATTAATGACAATTTTGACATCGTCATTATCGAATGGCGTAAAATTTCCGTACATGAAATAATCGCATTCTATAATTTCGGAAAGTTCAGCGAGTTCTTTTTCGCTAAATTCATATAATAACTTGTCATTTTTATTTTTTAATTTATTTTCAATGTCGGCGGGCCGCAGTAAAGTAATTTCTTTTTCCGCGAGAGAGGAAACAATTGAGTTAGAAAATACTTTTTCAAGATAATCATAACTTTTGTTTTTGGAGTTATTTTTAAAATATCCAAACGCGAAAGTTACATCACTGCAGAAGATGTCTCCTGCAGTAAAAAATATAATTACTGTTAAAATTAAATTTTTCAGCATTTTATTTGACTGACATGCTGTCAATAAAATAAGTAACTACATCAGTCAGACTGTCTTTATATTTTGTCGGATAATTTTCAACCCAGACGAGTTCCATGGAATTAAGATCAATCGCTCGAGCCCAGCTTAATTTTTTCCAGTCAGACAGTTCAAGAAGCACAAGATAATTGACCTGCCATTTAGTTTTCATTTCGTTAAGCATGTCCGCTTTATTCGATTCGAAATTGTAAATATGCATTTTATAAACATTTTCATAGAGCTTTTGGCCGCTGAGAATTTCTGAATTGCGGTAAGCGAGTTTTTTATAATCTGAAATATCAAAAACTTCACCGAGAGTATAAATATCGGAAGCATTTACAGCTTTAACGTTGAAGCCTTTTTTGAGAAATTCCGCCATTACTACGTTTTTAATGTCATTCGGACAATCAATTATAACGGCAACTGACGCGCGTGAAGGAACCGGTGCTTTTAAATATTTTACACCCTGTTGAGTTGAACAAAATGATAGTGCTGCAACTGTAAATAAAATAATGATTTTTTTCATTTGTCTATCCCGATTTCAAAATTATAATTTATTTTAACTCCGGAAAAGGGAAAAGTCAATAAATAAAAAGACTGATTTTTATTAAAAATCAGTCTTTTTATTTAAATATATTTATGATTATTTTTTTTCGGCAGCTGTAAAAAGTTCGGGTTTTTTCTCTATTTTACTTTCTTCTTTCAAGTTTGTAATAAAATTTGACATAGCTTTTTGAAGCTTCTGCTGAGAAATCT
>JBFZEW010000421.1:0-10321 GCA_041306665.1 Spirochaetota bacterium
AATCAGCCTTCTGATAGGTCTGATTGTTTTAATGATAGTTATGTTCATACCGAAAGCCTATGATTTTTCCATTTTCCCTGCTTTATTGCTAATTACAACAGTTTTCCGTCTTGCGTTAAACGTATCTTCAACGCGTTTAATTCTGCTTCAGGGCGCATCATTTGACGGAAAAATCATCCGGACATTCGGTAACTTTGTAGTCGGCGGGAATTACGTTGTCGGCTTCATCATATTCGTAATTTTAATCGCAGTGCAGTTTATGGTAATTACAAAAGGCGCGACCCGAACAGCTGAAGTTGCTGCGCGATTTACGTTGGATTCATTACCAGGCAAGCAAATGACAATTGACCAGGATTTTCAAAACGGGGTAATTACTGAAGAAGAAGCTACAAAAAGACGACTTAATCTGAGGCGTGAAACTGACTTTTACGGAGCAATGGATGGAGCTTCAAAGTTCGTTCAAGGAGATGTTAAAGTCGGCATACTTATAACGATTATAAATTTAATCGGCGGATTCGTGCTTGGAATGGCAATGCGCGGAGAAAGTTTTGACGTTGCAATTAAAACATATTCTCTTTTGACAATTGGTGATGGCCTTGTCGGTCAGATTCCGTCTTTGTTAACAACAACAGCGACTGGTATAATTGTCACTAGAGCAGTTTCTGATAATTCACTTCCTGATGACCTTGTACAGCAGTTTACTGCGCAGCCGCGCGCTCTGATGATCGCTGCGGCCGCTCTTGGACTCAGTGCTCTTGTTCCGGGTTTCCCGAAAATTACAATTATAATGCTTTCAGCCGGACTTGGATCTCTTGGTTATTTCCTCAATCAGGCGCGCAAAGAAGAAGTTCATAAAGCTGAATCTGTTACTAAAGATCAGGCTTCGAAATCAAAGAAACCGGAATCCGTCATGCCTCTTGTGAATGTCGATGCGATGGAAGTTGAAATCGGATACAGTTTAATCCCTCTCGTAGATCCTGACCAGGGCGGAACGCTGCTGGACCGAATTACTAATATACGCCGAATGAGCGCGCTTAACATGGGACTTATTGTTCCGCCGATACGCATACGCGACAACATGGAACTGGAGCCGAATTCCTATTCAATACTTATCCGCGGAGTGGAAATCGGATCCGGAATTCTTGAAGTCGGAAAACTTATGGCAATGGATTCCGGGAATGTAACTGAGAAAATCGACGGCGCTGAGTTTGTCGAGCCTGTATTCAATTTAAAAGCGACATGGATCGATTCAGACAGAAGAGATTTCGCTGAAAGAGGCGGTTATACAGTCGTAGACTGTCCGACTATTATTGCGACTCACCTTACCGAGATTATCAAGCGTCATGCCGCTGAAATTCTGGGACGTCAGGAAGTTAAGCAGCTTATTGACAACATTAAGCAGGATTATCCTGCTGTCATTGAAGATATACTCGGTAATAACAAGCTTACGCTCAGCGTCATTCAGCGCGTGCTTCAGAATCTTCTTCGCGAGAAAATATCAATCAGAAACATGATTACCATATTTGAAACAATGGCAACTTATGCTGATTACACGACCGACGCAGGAATGCTTACTGAATATATACGCGTGGCGCTTGCAAGGCAGATATGCAAGGATCATGTTACGGACGGAAGCATTCTTTCCGTCATAACTGTTGATCCGGAAATTGAAGGTATAATCCGTTCTTCAATACATGATGATCCGATTGAAGGAAAAGTCGTCGGTCTCGACCCTTCGACTCACGAAATAGTTTTGAATACATTATTTGATGCTTATAAATCAGTGAAAAATTCAGGGCATGAGGCTATTTATCTCGTTTCACCGCACATTAGAAGCGTGCTGTTTTCACTGCTTGAACGGGAAATTTCAGACGCAGTCGTAATGTCATATAATGAAATAGTGCCATCTGTCAATGTGAATGTTTTAGTATCGGCAATGGTTACATCTAATATAAGATAGAGGTAGAATATGAAATATTTTAAAATTAAAGCAGCAACTTATAATGAAGCACTAATGGAACTGCGAAAACAGCATGGCGACGAGGCAATTCCCATCAGCCACAAGTATGTTAAAGAGGGCGGTTTCATGAATACGAAATTTTTGGCGAAGGAAGTCGTTGAACTAACGGCGGCTCTTCATGAAAAAAGACAGCAGAGCAAAATGAAGGCTGAACCGAAAAGTTCATTTGACGTTAAGGTTGATAACGATGTTATAAGCGGCATGCTTAACAAGTCCGCGATGGAAAATCGAACCACTGTTCGTAAAAATACGGATAATGCCGCGTCGAATCAGACTTTAAATGACCTTATTAACAATATAAACAGCATGAACAGCAATCTTAAAAAAGAGAATGAAGCCTCGAAAGTCAGAACCGAGCCTGTTCAGTCTAATCCTGTTTTTGAAAATGAAAAATCAATTTATGAAAAAGAATTCGCCGATATTAAGGAAACTTTAAGACTTCTCATGGAAAAAGAACATGAAACTCGTGAAATAAAAGTTGATAAAACTCCTGAAGAACTTTCATCATACAAGGAATTGCTCAGAAAGAATGATTTTGATGACGCTGAAAGCGACAAAATGATTCATGAAGTGAAAAACAGTTTGAGCCGGGAAGACATGAAAGATAAATTTAAAATCGAGAAGACTCTTAAAGATCTTGTGAAAACAAAAATCGTAACAAGCGGTCCAATTGAAATTAAGACTTCGAAGAAAAAAGTAGTAATGCTTGTGGGACCGACAGGAGTCGGGAAAACGACATCACTCGCGAAATTAGGCGCTCATTTCGCGCTTCGCGAAGGGAAGCGGGTCGCTTTTATTACAATAGATACGTACCGTATTGCTGCGACTGAACAGCTTAAAAAATACGCGGAAATTATGAAAATTCCTGTTCATGTAGTAAATGATCAGAAGGAATTCAAATCCGTAATAGATAATGAAAAATCCGAAATCATTTTTGTCGACACGTCCGGAAGAAGTCATAAAAACACAATGAAAATTTCCGAAATTAAGAGTTACGCGGATCAGATTGAATGCGATTTCGAAAAAATACTCTGCATAAGCGCGACTACCAAAAAATCTGACGTAATGGAAATATTTAAGGCTTTTGACTCTCTGGAAGTAAATAGTGTGCTGATTACCAAGACAGATGAAACTTCTTTTGTAGGGAATGTCGTCGATGTTGCCGATCAGTATAATAAGCCCATTTCATATATTGCGAACGGGCAGGAGGTTCCAAACGATATTGCCATTGCCGAGCGTGACGCTATCGCAGGAATGATAATATCTGAGACTCCATATTGATGAAACCGGAGGAAAACAGTGGATCAGGCAGCTAATTTACGCAAACTTGTTGTAGCGAAAAAGGATACTCTTCCGTCAAATACAAGGTCAATTGCGATTACAAGCGGAAAAGGCGGCGTTGGTAAAACCAGTCTTGCTGTCAGTCTTTCAATAGCGCTTGCCAGAGGCAATGCTTCTGTTACTTTGCTTGATGCCGATTTAGGTCTTGCGAATATAAATGTTATTTTAGGAATAATTCCCAAGTTTAATCTGTATCATGTAATTAAAGGCAAAAAGAAGTTAAAAGATATTGTAATTGAAGTGCCCGAAGGCATTAAAATTATAGCCGGAGCTGCGGGATTCCATCAGCTTGCGAATTTAAATGAAAAGCAGAGAGCCGATTTCATCGCGGAACTTTCAGAAATCGCAAATGATGATTATCTGATTGTCGACACAGGCGCCGGCGTTTCTCAGAATGTTCTAAGTTTTCTGACAAGTTCGGATGAAATAATCGTGGTTACGACGCCGGAACCGACTGCAATAACTGATGCGTATGGAATCATTAAATCGATCGCTTCCCAGTCGACTGATAAAACAATCAAACTGGTTGTCAACCGATGTCAGAGCGTAAGTGAAGGAAAACGCGTTGCTCAAAGAATAATTAATATTGCCGGTCAGTTTCTTAACATCAAGGTCGAAAATCTTGGTTTTGTTTTCGACGACATCGCGGTGCCAAAATCAGTAAGAAGCCAGAAGCCGTTTATCGTGTCGTATCCTAAATGCAAAGCATCGGTGTGCGTTAATATTATTGCTGATAAAATCGCGAATAGAGAACCTGGTGTTTATGAAAACGGCGGTATTTCGGGTTTTGTAAAAAAACTATTCGCAAGCAACACAGAAATCGAAACTGATGAGGAGTAACCGGCTCTATTTATTGGAAAATATGCAAAAATAATTGATTTTATTATAAAAATCGGTTATATATGACTATAAGAGACATAAATACGGGTTGACAGATAAAATTATATTGTTATGGTATCTATAAAAAATTTACAGTGGGAATTAAAGGTAGCAGTAATATTTGCATTGATCGCTTTAATTGTTTCTCCGGTAATTGGGCTGATTTCGGGAAATAATTTTACAGTGATTATTGTAAGAGCTGTGATTTTTACCATTGTTTTTGCTGTAATTGGATATGGATCAATACTTGTAATTAAAAAGTTTATACCTGAATTTTACAGCGCTTTTTTTTCGGTTTCACCAGTTTCTGAATCGGATGTAAACTCCAATTCAACTAAAACTGAAGAAAATGCCGGTGAAAGTTATGGAAGTTATGAAAGTCAAGTTTCTGAAGAAACTCAGGATGACGCAGAAGCATATCCGGAACATGACGCATCCGGAACAACTGATTCAGGTTCCGGTAAATATGCCGATGAGGCATTGAATAATGTTTCAGGGAATAAAATGGGCAAGCATATTCTTGAAGAAAAAGGAATGCAGTTTGAACCGAAGCTGATGGCTGAAGCAATCAGAACTATGATGAATAAAGATGAGTAATTAATTGCCTGGAAGGAATTCATGAACAAAAAAAAGATACAAGAGTTTGACGCTTGCAACGAAGAAACTCTCTGGAAACAGCTGGTTGTAACAAAAGACCAGGAGCTGAAGGATTATTTTATTCTTAAATACGCGCCTTTAGTTAAATATGTTGCCGGCAAAGTTTCCATGGGCATGCCTCAGAATATTGAATTTGATGATCTTGTTTCATATGGAATTTTCGGATTAATAGATGCGATTTCAAAATATGATCCTGATAGAGGCATAAAATTTAAAACATATGCCATGACCCGCGTGCGCGGTGCTATTTTTGATGAACTCCGCTCCATTGACTGGATTCCCCGTTCAATCCGCCAGAAAGCAAAAGAAATTGAAAGCGCGATTGCCGATCTTGAAAATAAATTAGGCCGTACTGTTGAAGATGAAGAAATTTCCAAAGAGCTTGGAATTACAATTGAAGAATTCCATACTATTCTGAATAAAGTCAGCGGTACCGCAATGGTTTCGCTGAATGATATATGGTATATGGGCGATGAGAGCGATGAGCTTTCCATTCTTGAAACTCTTGAAGCGCCTGACAACATGAATCCTGATGTTCTTATTGAAAAAGAAGAAATTAAGGATCACATCGTCGAAGCGATTAAAAAACTTCCCGATAAAGAAAAAAAAGTTATTGTATTGTATTATTATGAGGATTTAACTTTGAAAGAAATCGGGCAGGTTCTTGAAGTAACGGAAAGCAGAATCTCGCAGCTGCACACAAAAGCGATCATGCGTCTTCGCGGCCGTCTTGGCCGAATCAAATCAAATCTGGTGGGTTAGATTGCATGTCTAACCTGAAAGAACTTATTCGCAGTCTTGATAACGGTAATGTTTCATCTGCAAATGAAATCGAAGTATATGCTGATACAATAAAACAAGCTTTATCGTTAGCCGCCGTGGAATTTAAAGTCGACATGACAATGCTCGATTACGATGTTCTTGAGAAAGGCACAAAGGGAGTGATGGGTTTCGGGCGCCAGCCGTATAAAATAGTCGTGCGTCAAATTTCCGCCAATGATGAATTCGGCTATCTGAATGAACTTGATTCTAAACTAGCCTCCGCCGCGCTTCATGTTAATACTGAATTTCTTCCTGATAATCTTCCGGGAATATTTAAAATACGATCAACAAAAACAGGCATATGGTTTAAAGTTATGCGTCCTCGCGGTAAAGGTGAGCCTGCGAAAATCGCTGATGTTGCCGCAAAACTTGAAATGATGAAAATTAAAAATTTTAATGAGGAACTTGTCAAAAAAGCAATTAAAAATATGACAGGCGAGTACGTTCGAATTGCTGATTGGATTCCTAATATTGATAATGATGGTTCACTGCGAGTAGAGGTAGCTGATGATGAAATGTCGGCAACCGTGCGTTTTCAGCCTCCGAGATTTTCAGGCCGGCACATGGATACTGATGATGTTCTTGTCGCATTGAAACACGCCAATGTAATTTCCGGCATTGATGAAAAAAAGATCAATGAATATCTTGATGAGATGAATTATTCTTCACCGTTGATTGCGGCAACAGGATCAAAGCCGAAGCACGGTAAAGATGCTTACGTTGAATATAAGGTCAGACTTAACAATGAAATAAAATTCAACGCGGGTGATGAGCAGGTTGATTTTAAAGAGTTGAATTTGATTGAAAACGTTGTTGCCGGTCAGGTTTTGGCGATTAAAGTACCGGCTGAAAAAGGAATATTGGGCAGAACCGTAACTAACAGGGTGCTTCCCGCAAAGTCAGGGAAAGACTGCGCAATTAATTTCGGAGAAGGAACAATTCTTTCTGATGATAAAACAGAACTTACCGCTGAGCGTAACGGCCAGGTAGTAATGAAAGGAACTAAACTGACGGTTGATGAAGTCATGATTATTTCCGGAGATGTTGATAATAAAACAGGAAATATCGTTATGCTTGGTTCTGTCATGATTACGGGAAATGTAATTGATAATTTTATCGTAAAAGCGTCCGGAAACATTGAAGTCCGGGGTTCTGTTCAAAAAGCATTTCTTGAGGCGGAAGGCGATATTATTGTGCGCGGCGGTATTAACGGCCGTGATGAAGCTAAGATTGAGACTACAAGCGGATCTATTTACGCGCGTTTTGTAAGATCAGCGCGGCTTGTCGCTGAAAAAAATGTATTTGTCGGTGAAGAGCTTCTTCACTCGCGCGTTGATGCCGGAAAAATAATTTACAGTAACGGCCGCCGCGCTCATATCGTAGGCGGAATTCTCCGCGCAGGCGATGAAGTGAACGCGAAAGAGATAGGAGCCGATTCTTACGTAAAAACAGAAATCCGGGTAGGTTTGAATCCGAAAGTTCTTCAGCAGATGCAGGACCTTGAAGCCGGAACGGCGAGTACAAATGAAGAGCTTGAAAAAATAGATAAAGATCTTCTCACGCTTGATCAGAGGCAAAGAGCAGGAAAGATAAACGCCGAGCAGAAGGAAATGATTCAGACATTAAAGGGACGCAAAGAAAAATTAACTGAACGCAAAACAGAGCTTAAATTTTCGATCGATGAATTGAATGAATATTTAGGCATGATTGAACAGAAAGGGAAGGTTTGCGCAGAGAAAAATCTTTTCCCTGGAGTTGAAATTTATATAAAGGACAAAAAATTAAAGGTCAATGATCCGTATTCCAACGTGCTTATTACTCTTGAGAGAGGTGAATGGAAATTCGGAAAATATCAGGCGCCGGCCGGTGTTGAGACGCAGCTAAGCGGTTTTGCACGCAAGCGCCGATAAAGGGGGGTACATGTCGATTCGTCCCATAGATCTTCAGACAAATATTAATCAGCTGCCTGAGGTGGCTCGAAATCAGAATATAAAAAATGAGTCAATTGTACAGCAGCAGTATATAGCGGATCAGGAAGCCGCTTTGAAATCGAATCTTGTGAATACGCGCCTTGGTGAAAATAAAAAAACTGATGAAACATTAATCAAAGACGAAGAAAAAAACCGCAGAAATCCGAATCAGAAAAATGCAAAAAATGATGAGGAAGAAACCGAAAAAGAAGAATTATCTTCTAACGTGAAATATGTACGCGATTTAGGACTCGGCCGTATCATTGATATTAAGAAATAAAGGAAATTATGCTTACATTTTTTGTTACCATTTGTGTAAATGTTCTCATTTGCACCATTTTCTATCTATTCATTTCGCTTAAACTTGAAAAATCAGCATCTGAATTTTATGCTAAAAAGTTCCGAAAGGAAATGGATGAAACAATTCGCGAATTTAATCAGACCGCTGATAGAAACATCTCGCTGCTTGAAAACAGAATAAACGTTTTTAAAATTCTGCTTCAGAAATCAGGACAGATTGATACTGTTGATTATACGCTTGATGATGAAAAAAAAGAATTGAATGAATACGGAAAATATGATACAAATAAATCAGGAGTATTTGAAAATTTCAGCAAAAACAAGAAAAAGGAACAATCAATAAAAAAGAGAGTCGATTTTACTGTAAATGAAGAAATCAATTTCGGCTCGTTGAAAAATCCGATTAAATCGGAAGATGACATTAAATTACTTTTTAATTCTTCAACGGACAAGCATTTACTGATAGGTGAATTATACGAGGAAGGATTACCAATTGATGTGATCGCAAAATGTTCCAAAATTCCAGCTGGTGAAATTAAACTGATACTTAATTTAAATGGACATATTTAATGTCGGGGGAATGATATGGAATTTGTAAAAGTTCAGAGACTTACTGAAGAAGAATTTGCCAAGTTTTCAAAGTTCATTTATGATGAAAGCGGTATTTTCATGAAAGAAGCAAAAATTACACTTCTTTCAAACCGTCTGCGAAAACGTCTTTCTGATTTGAAAATTGATACATTCTCAGCATACTATGATTATATAATGGGATTGAAAGATAAAACTATTGAGATTGAAGCATTACTCGATGTTGTATCAACCAATGAAACTTATTTTTTCAGAAATGAGAGGCATTTCGAAGCTCTGGAACAAGTTTGTTTTCCGGACATTGCTAAGCGTAAAAAAGATAAAAAACTTCGAATCTGGAGTGCGGGATGTTCAACAGGTGAAGAGCCATATACGATTTCTGTTTGTCTTAATGAGCATATGGATTTATTTAAAGGCTGGGATATTGAAATACTTGCGACGGATATTGCATATTCCGTAATGGAGTTTGCGAAAGTGGGAAGGTATTCAGGCCGTCGTATTGAAAAAATTCCTGCCGACCGTCTGAAGAAGTATTTTAAACCTGTCGAAGGAAAAGAAGATACTTATGAAATTAATGACGAACTCAGAAAATATGTAAAATTTAAGGCACTCAATCTTTTCAAAGATACGTTTCCGACAGGAATGGATCTTATTTTCTGCAGAAATGTAATGATTTATTTTGACAAGGAACACCAGAAAGAACTTGTCGCAAACTTTTATAAATCAATCAATAAAAATGACGGTTATTTTTTTATCGGTCATTCTGAAACTCTTCATTCTGTTTCCGAGGATTTTAATTACGTGAAGATAATGGAAGCGCCTATATATATTCCTAAGGAGAGAAAGGATGAGTTCTCAAACCGTTAGTGTCGGCATTGCGGAAATGAATGTAATTAAGCAAAGTGGAATGCTTCGAACTACTCTCGGTTCCTGTTTGGGAGTATGCCTTTATGATAGGAAAAAAAGAATAGCTGGTTTGTCGCATATTATGCTTCCAGTTCAAAAAGATGAAAAATCAAGTCCAATGAAATATGCGGACACAGCAATTCCTCTGCTGATTAAAATGATGGAAGAGAAAGGCTCATCTAAGATTGATTTAGACGCAAAAATTTTCGGCGGTTCAAAGATGTTTAATCATTTGAATTTTGAAAAAATGGGACAAATCGGTATTGATAACATTAGTAAGGTTAAACAGATTCTGCAAAACGAAAACATCCCTGTTGTAGCGGAGGATGTTGGCGGACATACGGGCAGAACAATCGAATTTCACGCGGAATCGGGAGTAGTTACCGTCAGTTCAATGAATCAGATAATAAAACAGATATAAGCAGGATGTAATATGGAAAGCATGACAGGATATTCCTTCGTTGAAGGAAAAACCGCGCAGTTTATTTTCTCAGTGGAATTAAAAGCGCTTAACACGAAATATATCGAAGTTTTTGTAAATGTACCGAAGGTGATACGCACAGAAGAAAATATTTATCTCGATGTAATTAAAAAAAATATCGCACGCGGAAAAGTTGAACTTAACATTGAAATATTCGACTGGATAGAAACCCGCAACATTGACATCAATACTGTTTTATTTGAAAAATACTATAACGAAATCGTTAAACTTGAAAAAAAAATCAAAGACAGAAAAATTTCATTGGACGCGATTCTTCAGATGGAAGGTGTCATCTGCCGCGGAAAAACTCAAATTACTGTTGAAAGTAAAAATGAAATTTTAAAGGTTCTTAATCGC
>JBFZEW010000422.1:0-5399 GCA_041306665.1 Spirochaetota bacterium
TGCTGTTTAAATTCGTTTACAATTGCATCACGCGATTTGATTTCAACAGTCGCATTCGAAATTGTAATGTTCTTCTGTAAATATCCTGATAGAGATGGAGCGATTGCGCCCATTACTCTGTTCATTACATCGCGTATTGTATCTCTTTCCATTGGCGAAAGAGAACCGCCTGAACTTGAAGAAGACATAGACTGAGGTTCAAATCCTCCGCCGCCTGACGGAGACAACATGTCATCTGCACCCTGCAAGAGCGCATCTATTTCATCTTGAGATAATGATCCGTCACCCATACTTCCCCCATATTAAGAATTAAAAATTTTATCAGTTAACTACAAACTCTGTAAAGTATACTTCTTTCACTTTTCCCGAAATAAGAATGACATTTACCTGAGCCTTAATCTCTTCTGAAAGAGAAATCGTATCTTCTATCGAATCAATGTCTTCAAATCTTTTTCCGCGCAGAATGATATTAATCAAATGCCGTATCTGCGTTTTCCGCTGAACAAGTTCAGTATTCAATGCTATGTTATCCTCATAGCCGAGAGACAGTGTAATCTTGGCAAAATGAGGTTCTTCATCATTTGTCGTTACAGTAAAAGGATCAATAGCGAAATTCGCGAGCGGAGGAGGAGGCGGTGCCACGATAACATCCTGCGCCTGCTGATATGATTTATTCTGAACATATTTCGCCACCTGATAGGACACAATTACTACAACAATGAAACCTACCACAGCCGCTACTATCCAGATGAGTATTTTGATTATCTTAGAAGCATTTACCGATTTCGCAGGCGCTGCCGCCGCCCCGCCGGAACCTTCTTCTTCTTCAATATCGTCTATTTTTTCTTCATCGCCCATATTATTACCTAAAATACCGTTCTTATATTAATTTTCGGTTAAAACCCCAAAAATAGTTAAAATAATACTTAAATAAAAACAAAATTATTCATGTGACATAATAATATATTAATTTAGAATGTCAATTAATATATTATCCTTAATCAGCAGTTTGTATAAATTATGCTCAGCGCCATTCCTCATCAGGCAAAGGTTTTTTAATTTCCGGATTTTCACCCTTCTGAAGCTCTTTGTCTTTAAGAATTACCACGTCTATTCTTCGGTTGAACGCTCGCCCTTCCGGCGTATCATTATCGTCCATTGGCCTGTACTGGGAAAACCCCACAGCCGAGAGTTTTTCCGGATTAACGCTGTTTGATTCACTGAGCCAGCGCACGACATTTACGGCACGGGCTGAAGACAGCTCCCAGTTCGTTTCATATCGTTCGCTTGCTCCCTGCGGAGAAATCGGTGATGAGTCAGTATGACCCTCAATTCTTGAAAAATTAGGAACAGAATTAATAATACCGGCAATTTTATCAAGAAGAGGATAGATTTCAGGCTTTAATTTCGCGCTGCCGGCGTCAAAATACGCGTCACCGGAAAGAGTAATTACAAGACCCCGTTCATCTTCACTGATACGTACTTTCTTTGATTGAATTTCAGGTTTGAATGCTTCCAAAGCTTTTTTTAACTTTGTGCCGAGAGATTTACCAGCCTGAGTGGACGGAAGCGACATAATAGTCATTCCCATTTCTTCCAAGCGGCCTTTTGATAATGTGTTTCCGCCTGAAAATAGTCCAAGAGAACCTCTAAATGACGAAAGAATTAAATAGAAATCTTTACCGTCAATAGTCGCTGTTTCAAACATTAGAATAAAGAACGTTAAAAGCAGCGTTGTAAGGTCTGACCAGGATGTCAGCCAGGCCGGCGCCGGAGGAGCACACTTTTTCGATCTTTTCATTAATCGCCGACCTCTGTAGAAATAGCTTCGCGTTCCGCCGGAGGAAGATAAGCTACAAGCTTGTCTTTAACAAGACGGGGATTATCCCCCGACTGTATGGAAAGCGTTCCTTCAATCATAATTAATCTCATTAGAATTTCTTCACTATTGCGGACGTTCAATTTATTAACCATTGGAATCGACAGCCAGTTTGCAATTATCGCTCCATATAGCGTCGTAATAAGAGCGGCTGACATACCCGGTCCGATTTTTGATTTATCTTCAAGGTTTACAAGCATCAGAATTAGTCCAAGCAGAGTTCCAACCATCCCGAAACCCGGCGCCAACGACGCCATATCTTCGTAAATTTTAATCATTGCCGCATGACGGTCGCTCATCTGTTCAATTTCCGTTTCCATGATTCTGCGCACCATTTCAGGGTCAGTACCGTCTACGACGAGCTGAATTCCTTTCCGTAAAAATTCATCTTCAAGTTCATCGAGATCATCTTCAAGAGCTAAAAGTCCTTCGCGTCTTGCTTTTTCAGAAAACGAAACAAGAGTAATAATCATTTCATTGGGGCTATTGTCAGGCGCGAAAAAGGCAATTCGCGTTGCTTTTCCTAAATTCGTCATTCTGCTCATGGGATTGGATGCGAGAAGCGCCGACATACTTCCGCCGATTGTACAAAATACTGACGGTATGTCCCAGAAAAGTCCAAAATTACCTTTTGCCGCGATTACACTATATAACAGCGCTGCTGCACCGCCAATCAGACCGACAACTGTAGCTATATCCATTTGATTACTCCATTATTTCATTGTATGAAACTTAAATTTCCCTAATTAATTTTCGGCATTTTATCCGCTTTTACGACAGCTTTTTTCCGATTATTTTGTTATTATATTCAATTATTTTTGACAATACTTCATCGGCGCTTTCTTTAACAATATAGATTTTTTCATTTAACAGCCGTATAACAGTATCGGGAGTCTGCTCAAGATATTCAATTTGATTGCAATTCAAGTAAATTTCGCTGCCGTTTAATCTGTGAAGTAAAATCATTTTAGCCTCTTAATTTCTTTTTAGTGATAGAATTTTCTTTAGATCAATTTCCATTATTTTTATTACCCGGTCCGGTGAGCAGCCGGGAATACTTCCGTCATATATGGTTTTTTCTGTCTTGGTGAACAATTCATCAAGCCACAGCTTTGCCGCTGCAAACTGATTATTTGTATGGAACTTGGCTCCATTGCGGTGAATTTCATGAGACTTGATTTTTTCAAGTAAAATCCTCTCCGTTGAACAAACAGGTTTTAACCTGCTGCTGTTGTTAAACATTCCATAGTACCGGTCGTTATACTTCCCGTAGTATCTTTCAGCGAAACCCAGGTCATTGCCAAGGATAATCAGCTGTTTTATGTTGCAGCCTAAAGCGATACTGATCGCTTGAGTGGTAACAATGCTTGCAGTACCAACAAATCCTAATTCAGTTCCCGCTTCGCTCCAAAGTTCATTAAAACCAGGTCCTTTTTTCATCCAGTTGAAAAACCGGACTTCCCCTTTCCATTTACGGATGTTTGAATTACTCGCGCATGAAAAAGCAAGGAGAACAGGCTTTTTTTTAGTTCTTTCAAATTCAGGAACATCTTCAGATAAGAAAAAATCACCGGGCGTTGACTCGCATGTAATTACAAAATCGGGAACAATTCCATTTTTTATCATCTGACGGAATGCCATGTCAGCCGCGATAAACACAATATCCTGACGCTTTGAATATTCCTTCAAAATTTTATAATACGCATCAAGCGATGGACCTGCGCCCGCAACAATTACCGTTTTATTCTCAAAAACCGGAATGACATGCTTTAATCCGCCGAATTGTTTAATTAATGAAATATTTTTCGAGAGATTCCTTTTATAAAGAAAGAATCTCTCGGCAATGAGCGTGTCATTTATTTTCGAATAAATTTCCGTTCCATTCATGTTAAAAACTTTTCGGATCAATCTCCGGGGCTGCTTTATCAAGATCAGGCTGAACTTCTTTCATTTTTTCATCGACTGTTTTAGTTGAATCTTCAATTCCCTTTTCAACCGACTCATTGATTTCATCTTTCTTTGCGTCAATGTCTTTATTTATGTTTTCAATATTTTCAGCGTCTTTCGCTTTCTGATCATCAACCAGTTTTTTATCCTGTTCAATCTGCTGATCGACCTTTTCCATTATTTCTTTTTTCTGTTCTTCATATTTCTTGAAAATATCAGCCTGAATTTCTTTTATGTTCCGGATTATTTCAAAGGCTTTAAGTTTATCCGCCTGAATTTGCGATTTAACCATGTCTTTTCCTCTTTCAGCCTGAACCTGTTCATTTTCCGCAATAACAATTTCCTTATCAGTCTGAAGATCTTTGACTGCAACCAGTCCGTCAAGACAAGAAACGTTTGATGATGAATCACTCTGCTCAACCATAAATTCAGTTCCGCGCACGCTCGCGACAGCTGTGGGAGTTTTTATTACATATTCATCCTGCTTTGTGAGCTTTTTTAAAACTTTACTGAAGACTGAACCTTTCGTTAAAGTCATCTGAACCTGTTCGGAAGATCCGTCCGTACTTTTAAATAATTTTGAAAATTCAAGTTCAGAATTTCCGGTAATTCTTATTGCATTTTCATCAATATAAATATCAATTATTGACTTGTCGCTACGTGTAACAATTTTCATTCCCTGAAGAATTGAATCGCCCGGAACAGCGGTTTTTTCGTCAGATCCCGTTACAATGAAGCATTCCCCTTGTACAAAATTGACAATTCCATTATGCGCTACAGCAAAATTACTTTTTTCTTTACAGCCATAAAAAGCCGTTAATGATAAAACTAAAATTATTGTTATTAAACGTCTTTTTTCAACAATATTCATATTTCCCCCTTATTTCACTTTACAAAAATTCCGCATTTTCTTAGATAAACATGTATAAAGTTAAAATTAAAGTCAAACATTTTTATTTATGATAATCGGCATCGGAACGGACATATGCTCTGTCGCGAGAATTACTGCGATTGAAAAGAAATACAAAAAGATATTTCTCGATAAATTCCTGAGTCCTGAGGAGATTTCACTTTCCGTGAAAAAAGATTTTTATTCCTTTATCGCGGGAAGATTCGCCGCAAAGGAAGCAATCCAAAAAGCTGTTTCAACCAAAATTCTGACTTTCAATCAAATCACAATTTTAAATGATGACAACGGAAAACCATATCTTGCAAATCAATGTGAATTTTTTAAACTCACGGGCATTCCTTCATCATCAAAAATCCACATTTCAATCAGTCACGAGAAAAAGTTCGCCGTCGCGATGGTTATATTGGAAGAATAATAAGTCTCCAGCGCGACTTACAGGCCTTCGGCTTGACAATGCTGAAAGAAACATTATACTGCTTTCAAAGCAGTAAATTTTTTGCGTTTGTACAAACGCGGGTGTCGGAATTTCTTTTTATTGGTCAAAAAAGAAACGCCTGCAAAGAAAAAGGACACCGGTTCAATCGCCACCGGACGGCTGCACAAACCGATGATCTTCCTGATCGCGGATTTGTGCGTGCTCGAACTTCGTGTTCGAGCAGTCCG
>JBFZEW010000423.1:0-7614 GCA_041306665.1 Spirochaetota bacterium
TAAAAAGGCATACAGAAAACTTGCAATGAAATATCATCCCGATAAAAATCGCGACAAAATTGAGTGGGCAAATAAAATAATGTCGCAGATAAATTCCGCTTACAGCTCAATAATGAGTCATCGATTCACAGCGAAAGAACCTGAATTCATGAAGAAATATACTGATAAGGGTGAATATAATGATTATAAAAAAAAGCAGGAAGAGTTTGCAAATGAACTTTTCCGCGATTCGCTAATCCAAAAGTTCGTGGGGTACCGGGAGGAGACTAAAGATAATCTTTATCGGTATTTTCAATTTAGCCTGAATAATCTCGCGCGTCGCGAAGATATAATGAACAAATCCGTTTTCAGAGAAATTACTGATTCACTCAAAGTCAATTATCACAGAATCTGCAAGCTAATGCAGGGAATCGAGGATGCAGAATTACTTGAACATTTCACGGTTTTCAGTAACATGATATTTAATTTTTACAAAGCAAGCGAATGCATTAACATTCTTGATTCATATTCAAATATGGTTGATGTTGAAGCATATAAATATTATATCGCGGGTGACGACATGCTTCATCAGTCTCACAAGGAAATTTTTTACAACAGGCACAATAGAAGTCATTTTTATCAGGCTGATGCGCATGATAACGCGGTAAAGTCAGAACATTATTTCAAACAAGTACTTGATAAGTTTCCTGAAAGCTCCTGGGCCATTGAAGCGGATATTAAACTAAATTACGTCTATTCACTCCTGCGTTACCTTAATCTCTTTTTTTCTGAAGAAAAAGAATAAAATTTTATCCAATTCATCCGATAATATGAACAGCAGTCTTTCCGGCTGAAATTTTATTTTGGTGATTGATGTTTTATGAAAAAACTTTTATTGATTGCAGCTATCGCATTTTTCCTTGTTCCTATTTCTGCAATTGATTATGAATATCAATATTTCAATAATGAAAAAAATGAAGCGCATTATCTTCCGTTTTCAGATTACATTCCGCGTGTCAGGAAATTCAACCAGACTCATCCGCAACAGGTAGAGGATTTTTATCTTCTTTACGGAATGCCTCTTTATTACAACGAAAATGATCTTCGCGAGAACATACGTCTTTTAAAGATTGCTCTAACTGTAAACTTTAAACATCCGACTGAAGCACTATGCAAAATAACTTCGGAGCAGGAATATTACAAATATAGAAATCTGATGTTCATGAGAATCAATATTCTCATTATGCGTGATTACATGAAAATTGCGACAAAATACGACAAGCGTGATGTATATTTTTATGACACTCATTACGAAGAAGACTTATTGAAAAGTTTCGCTATCGCGGAAGAAAACTACAAAGCCGCCATTCCATACTGGGAAGCTGCGTTAAAATACGCTAAAACCGCGTCTACCGTCAAGATTACTACCGACTTAAGTTCAATTGAATCTGAAAGATATTCTTTCATGACTGGCGAAGTTGATTACAGAAAAATCATCAATAATCACATAACTAATCTTGATAAGAAAAAAACAAAACTTGCATCGTTTAAAAACACAGCCGGCAAATGAAACTTAGTCTAGCCATAGATTAATCTGAAAAACTCTGTCTATTGAATCAGCCACCCATTTGGATCCTGGATGGGAATTAATCAAATCTGCAAATATTTTTTTTGATTCATTAAGTTCCATTTTTAAAGTTTTTTTGTCATTCCGATGTTGTGATTTTTCATAGCCGAAATATTCATCGAATGCTTTTTTCATAATGTCATATGCGCTGCGGTATTTATCATAATCCGGTTCATCCTGAATTTTAACGTCGGATTCTCTGAAAAGTTCGATATTTTTTTTCAGAAATTCATATCCTTCATTGATTAGAACCATGCGCATTTCGGATGATGCGGATTTATTCACATCCGGATGATTAATTTTCGCAAGCGTGCGGTAAACTTTCGCAAGCTCATCAATGGTGAATTCCTGACTCAACCCAAAAAGGGAAACATACTGCAGATATTTATCTTTGTTTTCCATGCGCTGACTTTAAATAAAGCTTTCGAAATATCAAGAATTATTTGTCGCTCAAAGAAGTTTCAGACATTCTTCCGCTATTTCAAGTTCCTCATTTGTCGGTACAACCATTGCAATCACTTTTGAGTCGGATGTGCTGATTACTATTTCTTTTCCTCGGCTTTTATTTTTTTCCATATCAATCTTGATTCCAAGATATGTAAGATTTTTCAGAATTTCCTCACGGGTTTCCCATCCATTTTCACCTACACCGCCGGTAAAAACAACCGCGTCAACGCCGTTCATCGCGGCTGCATATGCTCCGATATATTGTATAATTCTGTAATGATACATGTCCAGTGCAAGCTGAGCTTTTTCATTTTTTTCATTCCACGCCGCATTTTCAATATCACGCATGTCAGAAGATATACCTGAGATACCCAATATGCCTGATTTTTTATTCAGTAATGAGTCTATTTCATCTGAGGAGATACCTTCATTCTTCATTAAATACGGAATTATCGAAGGATCTATATCGCCGCTTCGAGTCCCCATAATTAACCCTGCAAGTGGAGTAAACCCCATTGAAGTATCGCATACTTTTCCGTTTTTTACCGCTGCGACTGACGCGCCGTTACCCATGTGACATGTAATTATTTTTAAATCTTCCGGTGCTTTGCGTAAAATTCCGGCGGCACGACGGGATACAAATCTGTGACTTGTTCCATGAAATCCATATCTCCGGATTTTATATTTATCATAATATTCACATGGAATAGCATAAAGATATGCGTGCTTCGGCATTGTCTGATGAAACGCCGTATCAAATACCGCCGCCTGCGGAGTAGACTTTAAAAATTTACCGCATGCCCGTATTCCCATTAAATTTGCGGGATTATGCAGAGGTGCAAGCGCGATACAGTCTTCAATATTTTTTTCAGCTTGCGCATCTATCAGTACAGCTGTTGAATATTTTTCGCCGCCATGCACAACTCTGTGTCCCACAATCTGAATTTCTTTCAAATCCGAAATTGCGCCGATTACAGGATCAGTTAACACTTCAAGAATAAATTTTACTGCTTCGTCATGATTCGCAGTATCTTTTTCTATTACATGTTTTTTTTCATCAACACAATGAGTTAACTTAGACTTAGGAAGTCCAATGCGCTCAAGAAGTCCTTTGCATCTGGCGTCTTTTGTTTGCGCGTTAATGAGTTGATACCTTACGGATGATGAACCGCAGTTGAAAACTAAAATATACATGATTTTTTCCTTTGCATTTTTTTATTGTCTTACATCGGGCTGACCTGTGTTATTTAAAACACTCTGCCAGAAGAGACTCTTTGTATCAATTTTTTTCCGATATTCAACTGATTTTTCGGAAGGAATATTTACGAAATGATTATTCCAAATGCTGACAACCATTGCGGTACGTCCGCTCATAGCAGCATGCACTGCGTTTTCCGCGAGCTGAAAACAGAATACTGAATCATTCGCATTTGCGGCTGAACTGCGGATTGTATATGACGGATCAAAATATTTTACGCTGACGGGAATTTTCTTTCCGCTAAAATACTTGTTGATTTCATCTTTCAGAAAGAGGCCAATATCACCGTGTTTTTTATTGCCCGACGCGTCAACTCCGGCGGCGGCAACATGTCTCTGCCCTGCGCCTTCTGCCGCAACAATGACAGCATGAGATTTATTCAACATTCTCCATTCCAGATAATTCATTACTTTCTCAACAGAAAAATCAACTTCAGGAATTAAAAGCAAATTTACATCACTCGTTGCCAGTGTCGCGTTCGCCGCGATAAATCCGGAATCACGGCCCATTAATTTAACGAGTCCGATTCCATTCTTTGCCCCTTTCGCTTCTTTATGAGCGCAGATTACCGGTGTCCGGCTCATCTCAATAGCTGTTTCAAATCCGAAGGTTCTTTCAGTATATGCTATATCATTATCAATAGTTTTCGGAATACCGATGACAGATATTTTCAGATTACGTTTTTTTATTTCTTCTGCAATTCCCAAAGCCCCGCGCTGAGTCCCGTCGCCTCCGATTGTAAAAAGCATGTTTAGTTGATTTTCAACCATATAATCAACCATTTCCTCTGCAGACTGGTTACCTCGCGAAGATCCCAGTATTGTACCGCCCTGACTGTTTATATCTTCTACTATTTCCGGCGACAGCATGAGTGGTTTATCTTCAGACGCAAACGTCAATCCCTGATAACCGTAACGTATTCCGTAAATCTCCCGCACTCCGTACATGTACCACAGAACCATGACAAGTCCGCGGATTACATCATTAAGTCCGGGGCATAACCCTCCGCATGTAACAATCGCGGCGCGAACTTCCTTAAGATCAAAAAATATTTCTCTATGCGGTCCGGCCATTTCAAGCAGATCGGATACTTCTGATTCTTTCCCATCGATAACGGCAGCGTCATAGCGGATTTTCATTCCATTTTCGACAAAACACACGCTTGATATCGGAGATGGAATCGCGCAGCTGCCCAGAGTTTCGATTTTAAAATTATGATTCATTTTATTATTCCTGTATAGTTATCCAAATTTATTTTATGTCATCAACGGCAAGCATGATCAATAAGCGGAAATATACAATTATATTTTTAAAATTGAAAATATTTATTTATGCGCCGGAATTTCTTTCTTTATTAGAATATCAACGAAGTAGGTTCTCCAGGAAAAATTCAGTCTGCCTAAATGAGGCTTATTCAGCGCGGCAATTACTTCATCATAATTATCAACATAAAAGGTAGATATTGAACTCAGCAGTCTGCCGTTTTTTTGCGGGTACGCTGTAAGATAAACATTATCTCTCGATGGCAGTAATATTGTATAGTACCCTTCTATTTCATCCAGTAAAAATTTTTTTCTGAGCGGTGCAAAAATCCAAGTATATGTCATATATTTTTCATCGATTATTATGTTATAAGAAGCAGCAAACGGAAAGATCAATGCGAACGCATCCAGAATGAATATTACAGACGCGTAACAGAAAAACTGAACAGTATAGAAATCTTTTGTTCCGTAATAACTTTTCACGAAATAATATGTCGCGAATCCTGCGGCGATAAATATTAACAAATAAAGAAAATATAATACAGAGTTGAATTTAGAAGTAGATTTAACAGCATTATTCATTACAACACCTTTTTTCGATAAATTTTTATCGGTACATTTCACATTAACATCTGCTGCTCTTTAAATCAATAAATTTATTCAAAAGTATTTGGCCAATTACTAATGACCCTGTTATTCAATTTTATTTTCATCTCCATGAATTAGAATGTCCCACAATGAAAAACCCCATTGCGTCGAACGCTTAATGAGATTCAATCTGAGAAATTTTGCTTTTACCGGATGAAATGAAATTTTTTCGACTCCGCCTTTCCCGTTTTCTTTCACAAAAACAGTCCGCCACTTTTTACCGTCACCGGACACCTGAATCTGATAGGATGACGCGAATGCTGTCTCCCACATCAGAGTCGCTCCGCTTATCTCTCTGATTTTCTGCAGATCAACGACAATCCATTGATTGTCCGCGAACAGGCTTCCCCATCTTGTGTATGAACTTCCATCTGTTAAATACTGTCTGTCAAATGAATCATTTTCAGCAGATGAAACCTGAACATTCATACCGCGAGCCAAATCAGCATCTGTAACGAAAAAAGTTAAACTTTTAACCGAATGAATTTCTACTTTATTTTCAAGAACAGCCGAAGCTGTAATTTTATAATTTCCTTTTTTCAAATCAATCAATTTATATTCATACGGATAGCTTTCATCGGTATGTTTCATTTCTCCATTTATGTAAAAATTCATACGGCTTATGTTTTCATTTTTATGAGGCTCTGCGACAATTATTATCCCGGAGCCTTCATTATAATAACTGCGCAAATTATCCGGTTTTAAAACTATTTTATTTTCTCTCATTGGATGATTATAAAAAAACTCGGCGATATATTCTGTAGCATTTGCAAACCAGGCATGTCCTCCGGACGAATACTCCAGAAGAGTAATTTCCGAAACGCTGTTCTTCCATGTTCTTTTTACGATTCCGCCGGCGAATGCTTCATTTGTCTCGGACGAATTTATGCTGTTTAAATTTTTCCAGAAATCTATAGAATCATATACGGGCAGCGGATCAACATGCAGATCATCTATCTTTGAAAAACGCACGTTAAAATCGTCTTTCGAGTGCTGATGAAGAATTGAAACATCGTAATGACCGGATTTTTTTCCGGCCGGAGTGTACACCAACCCTGAAACCGGCGCTATCGCGGCAATTTCATGCGGCAAATCATAAGCCATGCGGTACGACATAAACGCTCCGAGAGAATGTCCCGTAAAATAAATTCTTTTTTTATCAATATTGAAATCTTTCTTAAACTGTTTGATCAGAATTTTAAAATATCCTAAATCATCAAAATTCGTTTCACGTTCCGGAATAATATCCCAATCACCGTTATATCCATCGGGATAAACGACAATAAAATCAAGTTTTTCCGCGAAACTATTGAATCCTTTTTCGAACAAATCATTTCCGCAACCGCCGGACCCGTGAAGAACAAATAGAAGAGAGTATTTTTTTAAAGGATCGTAAGATTCAGGAATATAATACATTCCTGTTCTTGTTCTGTTGTTATGCGAAAATATAAATCTTTTATTTTCAACATCCAGTTTCAAATTGATGTTCTTTTTGTTATTATTATCAAACACTCTTCGATCTTTGACCCTGCTGATTAAATCAATGTATTGAATAATATATTTCGTGTCATTCTCGTCTGAACCGCCCATTCCTGTTAATATGTTTTCATCCTGACTGATAATTTCTTTTGAATAATCGGCGCCTGATGCTTTAACTATCGTCAACGCTTCAGGCCAACAGGAAGTTTTTCTGTTTTTCAGAATTCCTGCTTCAGCAAGAGCAGCTGGAGAATTTCCCAATGCTCCGATAGGCTTGCCGGACACAGCAAACTTATTTATCGCCGCTTTCAGATTGTCATTTTTATAGTGGCCAAGAATTTCATGCTGTCCAAGAATGAGCATTGAAATATAATCATCAGTGTTTATATCTTTAATTCTCATGTCCGTCTTTTGTTTCATGCCTCTACTCCCTACTGCCGTATCTGAAATAAAGTTTACAGTAGTAATATCGAATCCGGAACTTATCAGTCTTGCCGCAGCAATTTTATACTGCATCTCATCAAAGGATGAATCAGCAATTACAACAAGAACCTTTGATTGACTTTTAACACAGGAAATGCAAATTGCAGCAGAAAGCAGAACTGCAGAAAAAATCATCATATTTGAAAAATGGAATTTAAAATTTCTTTTCATTTGTTTTTTACCTCATTTGTCTTGTTTATAATATTTGCTGAAACTTATTTTTCAAGTGATTTTCATTCTTCACGGATAGCTTTACTTTCAGTTTCACTAAAATTTAACATCAAAATTTTAGTGATATAAAATTTATTTGACAAAACCATTAGAATAAACTACAAAATCAATATACACAAGATCAGGAGAAATCAATGAAAAAACTTCCAATAATTATATTTTTGCTTTCGATTATCAGCTGTGCGTCTTTAATTGAGCTC
>JBFZEW010000424.1:0-5038 GCA_041306665.1 Spirochaetota bacterium
TGCGATGATTGAAGTGTATAACTATTCTTTCACGGGTGAAACTCTTCTTAACAGAGTCGGATGCAATGAAGACAAAGAGCTTCGCCTGCGCAACGCGCTTTCAGTTGAACAGGATAGAATGCGCCGTTCGCTGGTACCGATGGTTATCAGTAATATTGAAACAAACCTGAAACATAATCCGGAATTCAGAATTTTCGAAGCCGGAAGAGTTTATCTGAAAAATGACAGAAAATCACCCGATCTCATTCAGGAAAATTACCGTGTTACAGGCGCTTTCGTGAATTCCGATAAAACTCAGGTTCTTTTTTACGATGCAAAAGCCGCTGTCAAAGATCTATGCGCTCAACTGAAACTCCGCGGTGTTCAGATGATTCCGGCTGAAAAGAATCTTCCGGTATATGCTCATCCTGGACGATGCCTTCAGATTAAAATTGACGGAAAGGAAGCAGGATTGATTTTTGCGCTTCATCCAAAAGTTAAAAAAGAATTCGACATAAAGGGTAATGCCGCTTTTTTTGATATTAACATGGATCTTCTTCTTTCCGGAAGCAAATCTGATATAAAATTTACAGAACTTCAGACTTATCCAGTTGTTCCGTTTGAAGTTTCTGTTCTCGCCGATCACAGAGTCTATTCGGAAGAAATCTGCCGCATTGCTTTAAAGGCAGACTCAAAGCTCATTCAAAGCTCTGAAGTAGTGTCAATATATGAAGGTGGTCAAATTCCGGAAGGTAAAAAGTCTGTTTCAATAAAAGTAGTTTTCGGGAACAATGAAAGAACACTTAAACCTGATGAAATTGAAAATCTTCAAAATTCTGTTATTTCAGCATTGAATAAAAAAGGTTTTACATTAAGATAGTTCAATGGAGGCAATGCCTCCTTTTATGTCTTTCTATCGAATTTTAGCAGCAATTTCATTGTATTTGCCGCTAAAAGCCTGAAAATTCGAAATATCATAAATTATTTTATTTTTTTAAAAAATAATATTGATTTTTAATGAATTAAAAAATATGTTGCATGCATAAAAAAGAGGAATTATGTCAAATTCAAATTTTTACCGAAATGCCGTATTTTTATAAACCATGATATTTATAAGCGTATTTAAATACATGGAGAGATCATGAATAAAGACAGCATACCCAGTAGCATTCTCTTAGTCGTAAATGACAAGCTCAACATAAAATTAGATTCTCCAGGCGTCGAAATCGTCACAGCCGACAATTATCTGAAAAATTACAACGGTCCTGATTACAAAAGAGCCATTATTGTAAACCTCTGCAATTCATACAGATACCAAAGCACAGGATACTATGTTTCTCTTTTAGGTGAAGCCCGCGGGCAGAAAGTTTTCCCTGACATTAACACAATTCTCGAAATGCGCTCACAAGCGCTAATCCGCATTGTGACAAAAGATCTGGATAAACTAATTCAAAAAAGCCTTTCGGGGATTCATTCCGACAAATATGTTCTTTCAATTTACTTCGGAGAAAATATCGCTAAAAAATATGACGCTCTCGCGCTTAAAATATTCAACCTTTTTCAGGCGCCGCTGCTTCAGGTTGATTTCGCGAAAAAAGACACATGGAAAATTACGAACATAAACATTATTTCAATGAAGCACATTCCCGAAAATCACCACGAAGCGCTCAATGACATTGCGCAAAGATATTTCGGGAAAAAAATATCGATGAAACGCCGGAAGCTTTGGAAATATTCAATGGCAATTCTGCACAGCGCTGATGAAAAAACCAGCCCGTCTGACAGCGTGGCGATTAAAAAATTCATCAAAGCCGGAAAAAAGTACGGCATATCATCTGACATCATTGACAAAGACGACTATAACCGAATTCCGTATTATGACGCGCTTTTTATCCGCGAGACAACGGCGGTAAATCATCACACGTATAAATTCGCTCAACGCGCGGAAGCTGAGGGCGTGGTAGTAATTGATGACCCTGAATCAATAATGAAATGCACGAATAAAGTTTATTTAACTGAACTCCTTTCTAAAAACAAAATCATGATTCCCAAAACAAAAATTATCACAAAAAAGACTAAATCCATCGCCGAAATTGGTCTTGAATTCCCGATTATTCTGAAAAAACCTGACAGCTCTTTTTCTCAGGGAGTAATTAAGGTAAACAATGAAGACGAATATAAAATTAAATCCAAAGAGCTGCTTGCCGGCTCCGATTTAATTATCGCGCAGGAATTCATTCCAACAGATTTTGACTGGCGCGTCGGTATCATTGGAAAAGAAATTCTTTACGTGTGCAAATACTACATGGCAAAAGAACACTGGCAGATCGTCAACTGGGGAGTAAAAGGCAAAAATAAAATGGGAACTCACCAGACTGTTGATATTAAAAATGTGCCTAAAAACGTTCTGCGCACTGCGCTTAAATCCGCCAACTTAATCGGTGACGGACTCTATGGAGTTGACGTCAAGGAAAAAGACGGTATCGCCTACATCATTGAGGTTAATGACAACCCGAGTATTGATTCAAGCGTTGAAGATAGGCTTTTAAAAGACAAACTGTACGAAAAGATCATGCATCATTTTGTTAAAAAAATAGAGCTGAACAAAAAAATGAAATAATCGTTATTCTTGTGAAATGGGATTTTTCTCTTTGAAATAATCAAGAAGATGCGTTCTGGTAACAAGGCCTATTATGCTTTTACCTTTTACAATCGGAAGATGCCCAATGTTATTTGTAAAAAGGATAGATTCAATTTCACGGATTGTTGTACTCTCGGGCGCAGTAATCAAATTAGAGCTCATGAAGCCTTTTACCGGTAAATCCATTGAATTATTCTTACGTCCTTTCATTATATCGCGAAGTGTAATGTAACCGACAAGCTCGCCGACTTTCGTTACAACCGGAAGGCCGCCGATCATTTTCGACTCCATGAGCATTGAAGCTTCACGCAAAGTTTTTTCTTCGTTTATCGTTAGAACACCTTTTTCCATGATGTCTGACGCAACTGTTGCGTGATCGAGCATGTTTTGCAAATGTTCTTCAAGCAGCCCGTAAACCATCATGCCAGACTTTTTTTTAACTGTTGCGCTGGCCGCTTTTGAGTGTCCACCTCCGCCGAATTCAGCTAAAATTTCATTCAAATCGATTGAATCTATTTTGCTTCTCGCGATAATCATTGTGTTTGTACTTTTTGTAACGTGAAACACACAGAAAACTGCGTCGGGATTTTCAATTTCAAATATTTTTTCGACAACAGCGGCAAGACCAGCCTCGTTATTTTCAATTTCAATGTAGCTCATTAAAACAAGATTTCCGTTGATTGTTTTAAATGTTAAACGGTTGAGCATCTCATGAAACAGTGTAATCTGATACTTTTCCTTTAAAACCTTTAAAAGATTTTTAACCATGGCGACGGATGCGCCGTTTTTCACAAGATATGAGGCTACTTCAAAATCCTCTCCTTTAACATTTTCGTGAGTAAAATTTCCTGTATCCGCGTATATTCCGGCAAGAGCAATTGTTGCATCTTCAACTGAGACAGTAATGTTTTGTCTGATAAGTTCTAAACCAATCAAGGTTGTATTCGACCCATATTCAGCCTCATGTATTTCATCTGCTGTAATATCCTGTGTTTCGCAAGGATGATGATCCCATATTACAATTTTACCTTTAAAATTACTGATAAATTTGAAATATTCTTCCACTCTTTTTTTACTGCGGGTGTCTGCAATTACGATTTCATCGACCTCTATTTCTTCAAGATCTTCAGGAAACAGGCACGGAAGATGATTTTGATAAAGATTGAAAAGATTTTTCGCAACAGGATGTATGAGTCTGCTGACGACAAGTTTATGCTCCGGATAAATGTATCGCGCGAGCGCCATTGAACCAAGACAATCAAGATCAATGTTTGTATGGCCGACAATAATTTTCATGAAATCTCCGGATAAATCAATATCTCTTTATCGCATGTTTTTACGAAAATGTCAATTGTTTCTTTCCTAACCTGTCTTAAACCTGTCTTAAACCTGTTAATTAGCAGGTTTGCTTTCGTAACGCAGTTTCATTAAAAACAGACTGCTAAGAGCAATAAGGAATGCCATTGCCGCAAAAAATATTTGGAAACTAACAGCTCCGAGAAATTCAAAATAATCAAGAAAATTTCCTGCAAGCAAAGGAAGACCTGCGGTTACAGGAAGCATTAAAATTGGAGCTACGCCGAAATAACCTGTCGCGTCATTTTTGCCGGCGATTTTTTTAATCGCGTGAGGATATGCGAACTGACGGATTGCCCTGCCCGCGCCGATGAGAAAACTCGCGGCAAGAAAAGCATATATGTCGCTTCTAAAAATTAAAATGCTGATGCCGCAGAATACTAGAATTTTTTTGAAAATGAATTTCTGCTTTAGAGTGAACAGATCGAGATAGCCGAAAATAATCTGACTTATTATCGCGGCTAAAAAAGAGAATCCGACGAATAGTCCAGCAGCAATATCTTTCCCAATGGAACAATATTCTGTTGCATAATTTGCATAAAATGAGATAACAACTCCTCCCGCGAAATAACCTGTATCGCTGAAAAGCTGAAGAACAAAATTACGGTTTATAATGCATGTCTTTAATGAACTGACGAACCATTTCAAGCCTCCGCCTGAACTGTTTTCTTCTTCTTCATCAGAGCATTCAACCGCAACAATAAACATGAACGAGCCTGCGATAAGCAGAAATCCGACCGACAGAAAAATCATACTCACGCTTTGTTTTGAAATATCAAACGCAGTAATTGTTTTGAGAATAATGAATGCGCTTAAAATTTTTGTCACATTCTGAATTATTCCCATCACAGCCAGTCCTTTTATTGCATCTTCTTCATTAAATATTTTGACAAGAAAATTCTGCCACACAGGCAATGTCATTCCCATACCGAGAGAAAAAAGAGCATAGAAAAAAATAAAACTGTTTATTATTCCGGCGTCAGAATTAAAAAGATGTATAAAAAAACCGTACAGAAACAGCGGTATTGCCGCAATTACGTGAACCGCGATGACGATATATTT
>JBFZEW010000425.1:0-4106 GCA_041306665.1 Spirochaetota bacterium
GCCGATTATGGTGTTTCAAAATAGCCGAAGGAGAAAAATATAATGATAAAAAAATTTCCATATTTATATTTATTATTTTGGACGCAGATCACAGTAAAACAAACACCAGATTTTCCATAACATTTAATTTTATCTCATGGCGTTATCTATGGCAAGTCGCATTTGCAGCAGCATTGAATTTAAATTTTTATCATGTGTGTTTATGATTATATAAGGATGGATTTTATGGTAAAGAAACTCATGGTTGTAGTGTTAATAATAATCTTTTCAGGATGCGCCGCCAGACAAGCAGGAAAAATACAAAAACTTCCCGATGCATTGAAATTTATGAATGGGACGTTTATTACATGGGATTCTGTAAAAGATAAAGATAATAATTGGAATTATTGTTTATCAGAATATAATTTTAAATCGAACAAAATGCAATACATAAGCTTAGAACCAGGTTATATAAACCCCATTAAAATGAACGGGGACAGAAAGATTTTGTGTTTAAATCAAAGAGAAAATGATACAATATTTTTATTCGATGGTACAAATTACTCAGTTTTATATAAAAACTTAGAAGAAATTTATAATTGTGTCTATTGGAAAGGACATATAATTATAAATACTTATCATTGTGCTATTGAAGAAATTAAAGACAAGGATGTCGAAAAAGCACCATACCTTGCGAATCAATTTAAAATTGTAAATCTTGAAACTGGCAAAGAAAAATGGCTTAATACTGGATTATTAGCTCCTACTACAGATGAATTTTCAATATCTCAAGATTACATGTATTTTACAGTCTTAACCCCTTCAATCAGAGAGTACGGAGATATAATTCTATACCCATATATTGGATATAAATACAGAAAATGGAAAAAATCAATTTATCGTATAAAATTAACTGATACTTCCTTTTCAAATCCGGAATTCATTATTGATGGAAGCGGCCCTTCAGTTAGTAATGATGGAATTAAACTATTATTCTCTGAAAATCAAGAAAACAGACTTCGTCTTTTAGATTTAGATACAAGAAAACTTACAAAATATAATCTTACTGAAATTGATTACTCATACTGGTTAGGTGAGTCTGATTTTATAATCTGCCGAAGACATTACGTCCCCTGGAATGTGGGTTTATACGAATCATATATTGTAAACGTTAAAACAGGAACTTCATATAAATTTCTTGATTATGGTTTAAAGGGATTTTGGAGTGATTTCTGATTTTCTCTTTGTCATTTTTATATAATCCACAAATAAAGGTTAAACAATTATATTTTCTGTAAACATTTATCATAAATGTATCTAATTGGATTATGAATCATAGTATTTAAGTATTATGCTTGACTAAGATAAAATAATCATATAATTTCTCTGATATGAAAAAAGATATGACTATAATAAAACAAATTCTTAAAGAAGAAAATAAATCTCTCGTTATAATGGGCTCTTCAGGAAAAATATTCTCCTCCTGTGAAAAAGGAATTAAACCGCTTTTTGAAACAATCAGAGATTTTCCTGATGATATGACGGGCGCGTCTGCCGCAGATAAAGTCACCGGTAAAGGAGCAGCAATGCTTGTCGTTCATTCCGGAATAAAAGAACTTTACAGCGGAAGAATCAGCAAACCTGCATTGGAATTTTTAAAGCAGAACAATGTTTCCGTTGAATATGATGAGTTAACAGAGAACATTCTTAATCGGACAAAAACAGATTTATGCCCGGTTGAAAAAATGACTTTAAACATTAATGACACTTCGGAAGCGTATACATTAATCGAAAATTTTATCAAAACCATCAAGGAGAATGTCAAATGAATTACCGTAAAATGAAAAAATGCGGAGACTCTATTTCTGTTTTAGGATTCGGCTGCATGCGCTTCCCGGAAAACAGCAATGGCAAAATAGACATTGATAGATCAACGCGGATGATTTTTTCAGCAATGGATGCCGGAGTAAATTATTTCGATACGGCATATCCGTACCATAACGGGCAAAGCGAAATATTTTTAGGTGAAGTTTTAAAAAATGGCTCCCGGGAAAAAATCAATTTAGCTACAAAACTTCCAAGCTGGGAAATAAATACATTTGAAGACATGGATAAATTTTTTAATCTTCAGCTTAAACGGCTGGAGACGGATTATATCGATTACTATTTAATTCATGCTCTTGAAAAAGCATACTGGCCGAAACTTGCAGAACTCAAACTTTTCGACTTTATTGAAAAACTTAAATCAGATGGCAAAATCCGCCATATAGGTTTCTCCTTTCATGATGAACTGTCGCTTTTTGAAAATATAATTTCAGCTTATGACTGGGATTTTTGCCAGATTCAATATAATTATGCGAATGAAACTTACCAGGCTGGCCGGCGTGGAATGGAGCTTGCAGCAGAAAAAGGAATAGATGTAATAATAATGGAACCTCTTCTCGGCGGAAAACTTTCCGAAAATGTTCCGGATGACGTAAATGCGATATGGAATGAAGCATCCGTCAAACGAACAGCTGCCGAATGGGCGTTAAAATGGCTGTGGAACCAGTCGCAAGTTGATATTGTACTAAGCGGCATGAGCAGCGAAGAACAGGTAAACCAGAATATTGAGTACGCTTCTCGATTGAATTATGCTGATCTTTCCGAGAAAGAATCTTTACTAATTGACCGCGTTAAAAAAATATACATGGAAAGAATTAAAATTCCATGCACGAGCTGTAAATACTGCATGCCATGTCCGCATGGAGTCAACATTCCCGAATGTTTTCGCCATGTTAACACATATTCAATGTTTAACAATTTTGACAAATCAAAAGGCGAATATAACTGGTTTCTTAATAAAAAGTCGCGGGCGTCAAACTGCATTGAATGCGGTGAATGTGAACAAAAATGTCCGCAGCATATTGAAATCATAAAGTCATTAAAAGAAACTGTACAGCTCTTTGGAGAATAGAGCATGGTCATTATCATTTTCTTTTGTCTTTAAAAACTTTATAATCCAAGTTTTCTAAAAGCTGTTTTCATGTAATCGGTATATTTAATTTTTAAATCGCTTTCCAAAAAAGAAATTTTAATAATATTATAAAAATCCTCTTTTTTTGAAGATAATGAAGAATATACGTTTTTACGGGCTTTTTCAGGAATTTTTAAAAGAATTCCCACTGACTCAAAATCATCTATTTTGATTTTATTTTTTTTCCCGTTTATTGTCAAAGCACTTTCCTCATTGTCCTTTGTTACTATTCTGGTGTTGAGTAAATCATAAGCCGGTGAAAATCTAATTCCATTTTCAGAATATATCAAAGAATAATTTTTCAAATGCATATCGGAATTGCCCGTTAAAAAACAAAATAATAATAATTCAAAAAAAGAAATCGTATCAAATAATTTATTTTCAGAATATTTATACACTGCCCTTCCTGTCATTTCTGCGGAACCATGATATTTGTGTTCAGTTAATCTCCCTGTAATCTGGGCCATATCTTCCATGTGAATTTTTTCATTTCCGTTTCTATCAATTCGCAGAGTAAGATAAGCTATCTCTCCTGATTTCATTGGAATGAGAACATTTTCAACAGTTCTAATTCCAGCAGTAGATGCAAGTTTCATTGTTAAATGTTCGTTTTCAGGTAATTGATTATAATATTGCGATTGCGGCTTTAAAATATAATTACTTTTATAGCCGACAATTGTTAACTTCTTAATTTCGGTCTCCGAAGCAGTAAGTGAAATTTTCGGTTGAACACCGGTTATGGAAAAGCTGCTTTTAATTATATTCTGTGCTAATTTTGTAAGTTCAGAGTATTTATATGGAATCACCGGATCAATATTTTTTAATATTGATTTATCTAAACATGTTTTATGATAAAATTTTTCTTTAGCATTAGTTTTTCCATAACAAATCAAACACTTATTCACTGCTGATTCTCCTTATACTCACAGCTCCGATTGTATCAATACAGCATGTGAGAAGGAGTTCCATTCTGTTCCTTGAATCAATTTTCCAGTTTTTTATAGCAATATCAAGCAGCCATCCTTCCGGAATCAATCCGTCAAAAAAAGGAAACATAAGTTTTGATTTAAATATTTTAGTTGTTTTCGGTAGTGTAAGACTAATTGATGGA
>JBFZEW010000426.1:0-3603 GCA_041306665.1 Spirochaetota bacterium
TGGAACTCTGATTTTTATTAGTGAATTTCTTTCCTGTGGCTAACTCAATTATTTTATAAGCACCATCATAAGTGCCAATACTTTTAGCTTTGACGATATTATTGCAGAACATTGAAAGCATGTCATCAGATTCAACAAGAAGTTTCAAAGCCTGCAAAGTGGACTCCACATTTTCACATTCCACGGTACTGTCTCCGATTTCTGCACCCCTGATAGCACCCCATGCTTCATGTCCGCCGACACGCTGAATAAATATTTTCGGAACAGGGTAATATGCAAGCTCGCTCGGTTTGGTCATTAATATATCGCTTGCTCTCATTAAAATATTCGAGACGTAAACTGCCGCAAAAATATCCGAATGAAGAAACACATGAATTCCCGAAACCCGTTTGCTAATTGCATCGTTTGCGAAAGCCGATGAGTCTTTCCATTCAAAATGAGTGGTTACTAGATCCGCGTACTCTTTAAATACAGGTTTCAAACTTTCCCATGCTTTTTTATGATCGCCCAAGTTTAAAAACAATGCGGTTTCCCCTGTTTTAATTTTCGGCAGCAGATATTTTATTATAGCCTGAAAAGTTTCACTCTGCGCGCCCGCTCCGCCGATTGAAAGAAGAACCCTTCGCGGATCTTTATTTTTCATGCGGTCAAGACGTTTTTTACAGTCAGTCTCTATATTAAATACGATTTCATGATCAATAAAATGTCCAGTGTACTCGATTGAATTGTGCGGCATGGGGTTAAGCATCTCAGTACGCTTTGACATTCCTTTCAACGCTCTGTATCCATAATATGCGGATGGAGTCTGAATCGCATGAACCGCTCCTTCCGAAAAATGCAGCGCAAGAGGCCAGTTATCTGGAATCATATTGACGACTTTTTTAAAACCGGAATGCACCGCGGCCTGCGCCGGCCATGCGTGAGTTGAAACAAATGGAATATTTTTATTGAGATTTTCATAAACATTAGTGAACAGTTCGCACATAACGCGGTCTTTTGCGTTATACTCAATTCTTTTCATCGCGACACCGGTCATGTATTCCCAGAATATATTGAACAAACGGCTTTTCTGAGACATCTTGGATCCGAAACTGTAAAGACCTTCAAGCTTTTTAATTATTTTAGCTCCAATTGAATCAAACGAAAGCAGATCAAACCAGTATGGAGTCAGCCCCATAGCTTTCGCTGCAGATGCGACAGCCATGGATATGCGGTAATGACCAAACCCCATTCTTATTGTTCCGATAAAAATTCCATTTTTTGCATCGAATTTTTCACCGCCGCTTGATTCAATAACATTTTTAACACCGAATACAGGGCCGAGCACCTCGTTTTTTTCAAGTGATAGATGATATTTCCTCTCAGGATTATGATTAAACTGTTTTTCAAAATTTTTCTTCTGCGCGTACGCCTTTTTTACAACTGATTTATGAACCTCATTCCCGAAAATTGCAATTCTTTCTTTAATCATAATATACCTTGCCAAAATTAATTATTTTTTATTAAATATTTCTTTATTGTTTTTGAAGAATAATAATCGTAAAATCATCCTGAAGCTCGAATTGAGACCCGCTTTTAAGGAAATCTTTACTTAAATTACCATTTTTATCAGCATCTGGCCAAATGTAATCAACAAATTCTTTTATTAAAAAATCCCGGATTTTCAGAGACGACTTTTCAGTACATTTTTCAAGAGATTGTTTTATGCGATCGACTCCATACTCTTCACCTGCTGCGTTTAAAGATTCATTCATGGAATCGCTGTAAATAAAAAGAACATCTCCCGGAGCCATTTCAAATTGCAGTGAAGTATAACGCGACTTCATTCCGGAAACTCCGAGGAACATTCCTTTTACATCACTGTCCTTTAAGTTAACTTCCCTGACTTTCCCGTTTTTACCGCTTTTGAATAAAAGCTCACTGTGACCCGCATTGACATATTCAACAAGATTATTTCTTATGCGCAGAAGTATTCCGGTCAGATAGTTATCAACGTTATCAAGATCTTTAATCAGCTGTTCATTTATTTCCTCAATTACTTTGGACAATTTATGATCAAAGTGACGATTAAATGTTCCGGAAATAATATTTTTCGCCAACAGAGTAATAAGACCAGACGCAACTCCATGACCAGATACATCAAAAAGTCCGAGACCGACAAGCTTACCGTCTTTTTCAAAAAAATCATACATGTCTCCTGAAACACCGGACTTTGGTTTAAATGCAAAGGCAACGTCCCAAGCTGCATCGCCTACTACGTTCTGCGGGAAAAGACTTTTCTGCACGTTTTCAGCCATTTTCATGTCGCGCTGCATAATTTTTTGTGCATCTTCGAGATCTGCGTTTCTTAAATTCAGTTCTTCAGTTCTTTCCTCGACCATATTTTCAAGGCTTGTACTGTATAACTCTACCTGATTATGATACTTGGTAAACCTTTTCGCAAGAATTGCTGCAACGGCAAGCTGGAAGAAAACAAAGCCGAAGCCTGAAAAATAAATATACTGGTCATATTTCAGGATTACATGGAAAATAATATCAAAAAGAATCGCGATAATGGACAAGGAAATGCCGAATAATATCGACAAAGCACCTTCAACTCTGCGTTTTAATGAAATTACTGTAATTACTGAAATGTAAATAAGCATTGGCGGAAAAAATAATACTGTGAGCAGTGCTTTAATTTTTATTAGTTTAATGTAATCATTCTGGAACAGAATTATTAAAATTGGAACAACTGAACACAGAATAAGCAGGTACAGAAAAATTTTGCTTCCTTTCCATTTTAAAAATTCCATGAAAAATAAAGTTGTAAAAAAAATCATTAAATACATTGAACAAAAAATAATTTTTTGCATAGTAAGATATGAAAGATTTAGAGAATTGAAACCGGGAATCTGAGTGATGAAAAAATTCGACAAATAGCTAACTAATACCACACACACCAAAGCGTAATATAAATTCTCCCTGTCTTTCTTTCGGTTAAAATAAAGAAGAATGTGATATCCTGCGATTACAAAGAGAAGAAATGCGATAAATCCATTGATCATCGAATCAAAGAAATTATTTTTAATGAAAATTTCTTCAGCAATGTTTTTTTCATATATTCCGGGTTTTCCTTCAATAGCGCCTTCACCATAGACATATATTTTAATCATCAGAATATTTTCTTTCATTGGATTAATCATTGCACCAGGGAAGGAATACAATCTGTTTTTATTCCACTCACTGAAAAAATTCGGCGGGAATTTCCCCGTTCTTCCAATGAAGATGCCGTTCAAATATGTTTCATCAGCCATTGTTATGCGCCCCAAAAACATTGAGTACTCCTTGCCATGCATGTCCTGAGGAATGTAAAATTGACACTTCAGCCAAAGAAATCCTTTGTTTTCAGGAAGAAGTTTTTCAAGATTTTTCTTTGAGTCGAGCGCTGAGAAAGTAAGCTTTTCAGTAGATTTAAAGTTATCGGTTTCTGAGCCAATGGCATAATACCACTGCACGTCAAGCGGATTACTCTGTTCATAAATCGGTGAACAGGAAGAATAAATCAGTGAAATAACAACAGTTAAAAAAATTATTTTAAAATTTTTCAAGATCGGAAGAGCA
>JBFZEW010000427.1:0-6824 GCA_041306665.1 Spirochaetota bacterium
CCGAGCTGAAGAAATTCCGGATGATACGTGATTTTTAGCGGGAAGTCAAAATCAGAATTGAAATATTTTAAATATGAGCTGTATTCAAAATTTCCGGGATATTTACAGAATTTTTTTCGAACCGGATTATATCCAATGTATAAATTCAATTTTGGAAATGAATATACCTGAACACTCCTGAATCGCTCGTTCCAGAACGGGCCCACGCGCTCTATTTCGACATTCATCCGCTTGGCGATCATCATATTTATCCAGTGCATGATTTTTGAGATGGAATGCTCCTCGTTTGTTATAGTTATTACAATATGAACGTGATTATCCATAATGATAAATGAATGCAGTTCGAAATCGAATTTTTCCTGAGCACGTTTGTATATATCCACTGCGATTTGTTTGCGGGCAGTTGTATTAAAAACCGGTTCAAGGTGCGCTGTCCGATTAAAAACATGAACCGTGTCACCAACTTCCACTATTCTTAATGGTCTTCCCATAGTGAACTCCTTTTTTTCATCTCTACACTTATAACGTTTCTCGAAGGAAAAAAGTTAAAACTTTTTTTGAAAAAATTGAATTTTTTTTGTTTTTATAAAATTTTAGTGAATTCTGTTTGATTCGGTGCCAGGCACGATGCTTCTGATGGCTTGGTGCCAGGCTTGTTGGTATGTATGCACCAGTGCCAGGTATAAAGTTTATCTTTAGTTTGGCTTGAGGTGCCAGGCTTTAATGGGAAAAGGATATTATAACAAAACCTGGCACACGATTATGGGATTTAAATAAAAATTGATCAGAGTGAAAGTAGTTTATTTCCGATTCCTCTGATGTAATCAATATCTTTTTTTGGTAATTCAATATAAGGAGAATTCTTATCATCTTCAGTATCAACATTTTCGACAATAAGTACTTTCCCGTCTTTGCTAAGCGAATGATTGTGCCATGCACCTTTTTTAACATTATATACTTTAAATGGGAGCATGTCAATTGCATGAACTGCTGTAACATTATCATTACCGTCACCGATAAATAAAATACATTTACCAGAAAGTAAGATAAAAACTTCATCAGTCTCATCGTGACGCTGCATTTTTTGAATGTTATCCGGCAGAAGCGAATCAGCATAGTTCAAAATCGCGACTCGCCACGTATCGTAATCTACAACAGGAGAGTATTCATAACCGTTGTATTCTTTAATTTCAAGCAGTTTATCTGAAATCATGATTTCTTTCTATTCAATAAATTCATTGCCGATTTTCCTGGCACGAATTGGTTTATCAAGATTGATCCCTAGACTGATTCCAATGTTTATAAGAAGATTCCATCCAGCAGCAAGTTGAATATATTCATTAAAACCTGGCATGGAAGGTATTTTTACTGCAGGAAAGAGGCTAGTGCCAGGAGTGACTGAAATAATCGGAATACCAATTTTTTCATTAAGGCAGCTTCTAAATTTTTCTTCCTCGCTTACGAAAGGATTTATAATTATTACCGCTTCATCTTTGTCCATAATTTCTTCAATACCATGAACAGCATATGTGCCTTCAAGGTAAGCCGATTTTTTACGCGTGATTTCATTTGTTTTAAGAGTAAGTTCTTCGGCGACACCGTTATTTCGGCCGGCAAAATAAAGTGTTTTTGCATTTTTAAGCGGTTCAATAATTTCTTCTGGAATATCTGCTTCAAGAGTTTCACGGATTTTTTCGGAAAGCTCGTTCAGGTCTGGCATTGGCAGATTATAAGCTTTTCTGAAAATAATATCATATACCAGAGCTTGCTCGATGACGCTTTTTGTCGCAGCGACAGCATCTTCCTTGCCGCAAGAAAGAACAATGCATTCATCTGCAAGTTCCTGCATGGGGGTGCCGGCATTTGCGATAACGGAAAATAGCAATTTATGATTATTATCTTTTAATTTTTTAAAAAGACGGACAGCTTCTTTTGTTTTACCGGAATTTGATGCTCCGAAAACAACATAATTAGATAGATTATATTCGAGAGCCTGTGTGGCGCCATCTGTCTGCATGTTTACCTGTAGATTGTTTTTCATTGAAAATTCAATAGCTCTTTTCGCTGGAAATATGCGGCTTGAACCTTCACCAGTAAGAAAAATATTTTTACAGGATTTAATTTTTTCAGAAAATTTTTCGCCCTTATTAACGTCGAAATTTTTTATGACAGCGGCTGTTTCAAGCATTTCCTTGACTACAGCATAACTTTTAAATTTGTCTTCGTGTAGATTCATATTTTCTCCTTTATGTATCTGTTTTGTAAAGCTGTCTGAATTATTGGATCAGTCTGAAATCCGCCGCCGCGATGCTGCCAGAAAGCTTCAGCATATTCAACTTGGGAACGATTGCCGTGAAATTTATCACGACCTTTCATTTCAGCAAAGAAATCATTAATTTTAAACATCTTCACCATGAGCTCTTCTTGCGAATGATGAAAAGAAAGCATCTTCATCTTTTTATCAATAACCACGGAAATGTCAATGAAGAAATCAGGGATGAGATAGTCTTCGCCCATTCTATCTTTCGATGAATATGTGTCTGTTTTATAAAGCAATGGCGCGACAGATAACGGAGACGATAACGTTTTAATGTTCGGTAAGGCTGAAACAATAGCGGCAGCTTCCGTAATTTCAGCCGTTGCTCTATGATCAGGATGATAGTCATCAAAACGATGAGTGATGAGAATATCTGTTTTGAATTTGCGCATAATTTCTGTTAATTCTGTTCTGATTTCCCGGGAATCGAATAGATATCCGTCAGGTTGGTTCAAACAAAGATACCTGGCACCAAGGAAAGAAGCTGCGGTTTCTGCTTCTTTATATCGGATTTCAGCGGTGTCATGAGTATTCGTTGAAAAGCTGCCTAATTCCCCATTTGTCATAGTTGCAATAATTATACTGAATCCTAAATCTTTCAGAAGAAATAGAGTGCCTGCACAGAAAATTTCAGTATCATCAGGATGTGCCATTACGACTAGAATTGTTTTGCCGGAATAATTATTTATCATGTTGCACCATCCGCGAGAGAACAGTAAATTTTGGAAGAGAAGGAATTAGAGGTTTCATGTAGACATTGATAAATTCATCGGAAACGTGATTGCCATCTTTATTGAAATATTTTTCAGGCATGGGTTTGGCATTAACAGCAACACGAGACAGTAAAGTTTTCCCGAAAGAAATTTTATACGGAGAAGATGAAATTCTTTCGATGGTAATCATAAAACCTGATTCATTTTTTTCCGCAAGTTTTACAGCTTCAATACCGCACGTGAAAGCTTCGTCAATATCGTTTTTGACCGCTCTGTCACCTGAACACATGATTAGCGATTCAGGAATCTGAAATTCCCCCCGGAAGCCGAATTCTTCACGTATCATTTTATGAATACTCAACGCCGCGCTCGCGCCGCCCATTGCTCCAAATTCGCTGTTGTTGAATTTATCTTTAGTTTTGGTATCGCTGACAGGAGTTCCATCAGCGAACTTGATTCCTTCACCGCAGACAATGGAACAGAAACCATGTTCCTTGATATTACGTTCAGTGTCAGTAAGACATTTTTCTCTACTAAAGATTTTTTCCGGCATGTAAATTAAATGCGGCGCGGAAAGACCAGGCACTATGGCAAGAGATGTCGCTGCGGCAAGCCATCCAGCGTCTCTCCCGACAGTCTGATATACGACATATTTATCGACCTTTTGCATGTTCTGTGCAAGAAGCCCGCCCTGCATAACATTTAAAATGTTGGAATACGCGGCAGATGTGAACCCTGGAGTATGATCTGTATCAAAAAGGTCGTTATCAACAGTTTTAGGAATTCCAATACCGATAAGTTCATATCCAGTTTCACGGCAATATTTTTCAACACGGTGGATAGTATCCATTGTGTCATTTCCGCCGATAAGGAAGAAGTATCGTATATTGTATTTTTCAAGAATTTTTTTAATTCCAGGAAGGTCATCATCTTTGAGTTTATGTCGTGATGATCCAAGCGAGGAAGAGGGAGTAGTCTTCAATTTGTTAGTTTTTTCATCAGACAGAGCTGTAAGGTCTATAAGCCATTCATTCATAAAACCTTCAATACCATAGTTCATTCCATAGAGTTTATCAATGATATTTGATTTTTTTGCCTGATGGATGACTCCGCACAGGCTTGAGTTTATTACCGATGTTGGTCCGCCTGATTGTCCTATTATTGCATTGTATTTCATTTGTTTACTCCTTTTGACTTATTATAATACTTAATATAAGTGTTATAATAATTGTCAAGTTATAAACCGAATTCTTAAATAGTTATACATAAAAAATTTCAACTTTTATAATTTTCATAGATTATTATATGCGACTACTTGA
This sequence comes from Spirochaetota bacterium, assembly GCA_041306665.1. Classification (GTDB taxonomy): domain Bacteria; phylum Spirochaetota; class UBA4802; order UBA4802; family JAFGJZ01; genus JAFGJZ01. The sequence goes on from JBFZEW010000427.1 coordinate 4,350, forward strand.
AAAAATGGAATAAAAAATAAAAAAAGTCTGAAAACGATGTAGAATTATTATTTATATTTGATGATATTTGAGAAATTGTATCATTTTTATTATGAAAAGTAGATAGGTTTGGCCATCCAATATTATACTATTTTTGGAGTAATGTTGTGTTTAATATAATAAGTTAATATTTTGACGTTTTTAACGTTTATGGTTCTTTTTCTTGTGGCAAATTGAAAAATTTGAGCGAATCCTGAATTGATTTATATAAAAGTCGCTTTATTTCTGTATAATTATACAAAATCTGCTTGATGGTCTCTTTTTTTTCATCCGAGTCTCCTGATAATTCAGCCACAATTTGATCAAAAAAAAGAAAAAACCCAATCGCCAAGAGTTTACTCAGACTAATTCGGAATATCTTCCTGTATTCGAAGTAAACATCACATTCAGTATCACTGAAATCAACTCGCAGACACTTCCATTTATCACCCGGACATTTTTTTTGATAGCCGGAAAGTTTTCCAGTTACTAGAATACTAAAATCAAGATTTTCGTGACAATAACGAAAAATTCTGGCAACAAGTCTTTTTTTGCTAATGCGGAATTCATCGCTGATTTTATCAAGTTGACCATTCATTTTCATACTGACATTTAAACTGGTTTTATGCATTTTTCTCTCCATACATTTAGTCTCATATATATAACGAAAATGGAGAGAAAAATGTAAAAATTTTTTCAAAAAAAACGAAATCTGGCACCAGACATGGCAGTTGGCAGTGATTTCAGTCTTTTATTCAAAATACAGCTAATTTATAACCTGCTAATTAACAGGTTATAAACAGGTTTAAGACAGGTTATAAGCAGGTTAGGAAATTCAAAAAAAATATCTCCCATTATTAACAATAAATCTGCACATGAGGAGTATATTTTTTAAAGATTAGTGGTTTACAAAAAAAATGATACTCTCGAAAAATATGGTATATATTATGATTTTTAATTTTCATCTAATACGCTTAAATAAAGCATATGCAACATATCAGTCACATTGCTGACTTTTCATGAATTATTATCTTGATAAAATGAAGTAGCATTATAAACACAAATGCGGAACCTTGTTTGAAAAAAGCGGTTTTTTTATTTTGCCGGACTTAATATCGGCATGAATTATTGTTTTTAATTATTTCATAATTTTTTTAAAACTGAACATGTCAGCTAATGTCCGCGTTTCTTTGTTTTCCGGTTTCATGAATTCAAGAAAAGCAAGGTCGAGTCCGCGGATTTTCGCTTCTTCAACATAAATAGCATATGCGCCCTTTTGAAATTTTTCCTCACCCATCAGGAGCAGATCTTTCAGTGTGCGGTCATCGATTGTTTTTACGTTAATCATATTCCCTCTATCAGAAATACTGGTATATAGTTATATACCAGTTGTCACAATATCTAGTCAAGCAGGAATATCATCATCTGCTAAGGAAACAGCAAGGAGCAGCCATGCTGCATGAGGAATCCACTGCTCGCTCCATCTCCAACTGTCGTTATATGAGTCGGAACATTCTTCCGGCAGGAAGTCAATGTCATTTTCGTTCTTAAAACCGCTTGTTATGCCATTGCAGACGCCGCCGGAAATGTTCGGCACGAAATCAGCATATTGCGGATTATTTTTTCCTTTTCCGTGCATCATACAGATGTCGAATGGGTTGCAACCCAGAATCCAATTTATTTGATTTGCGGCATATGTTTTTAATTCTTCAGCAATGTCGTTACATTCAGGGAGCTTGCGCGCCGAAAAAGCGGCAGCTGCGAGTGACGAGAGGCGCGCGTTTTCTCCCTGCCACCAGTATCCTGTTTCATTTTCGTGCGGAATGAAAAATGAAGTTTTGATTCCGCCATTTAGCGGCTTTACAGTCTGACGAGCGTATCCAAACGGGTTGTTTACTTCGTTTGTGACTGCCAGTTCACTCTGCAGAGATTTTTTTACCGTCATTGAAATAATGTTTTTAGTTTGAGGTTTAGCGTCGTCATAAAATCGTAATAGAGCAACAATTGGGAGTCCGGCGTCCGATGCGTGAAAAAATGGACGTGTTTTTTTATTGTCGGACATCCAGTGTGTGAAACCGGAAGTTTCATGAAGCCTTGCGCACAGTGAATGAAGACGTTTTTCGGCAGCTTCGTGCCATCGGGGTTCCTTCTTTGCTTTATATAATTCCGTTGCTGCGAGCAGCGCGCAGTAATCATCAATAATATTTTCCTCTCCATCGGGAAGATATTTGAGATTATTTTTTTTAAGATGCAGAAATCCTTTTTCGGCGGATGCGTAATATTCATCTTTTGCGTAATCGCCGAAAGTTTCAGTGAGTGCTGATATGCGTGCAAGCGCGGCAATTGCCATTCCTCCTCCCTGGCGGAATGCGGCCTGATAATTTTCAGATAAGATTCCTTTTTGCGTTGAATATGAACATATCATTCTTCGTTCAAGATTTTTTGTCCATCCGTCAA
>JBFZEW010000428.1:0-3757 GCA_041306665.1 Spirochaetota bacterium
AAACCTGCTAATATGAAATGGAAGGTTTTTAATACAGATATCAGTAAACTGCCCGAACTGGTAAGTCCTTCACAAATGCTGGGAAAAATTACGTCTCATGCCGCTAAGATGACTAAAATCCCTGAAGGCACTATCGTCTATGCCGGAGGATCAGATAAAGGCTGTGAAACTCTCGGAGTCGGCTGCAATAATAACAGCACCGCGAATATTAGCTTTGGAACAACAGCAACAATTCAGACTACAACTGACAAATATTACGAAGCGGTCCGGTTCATTCCGCCGTATCCGGCTGTAATTCCCGGAATGTATAATCCTGAAATTCAGATTGAAAGAGGATATTGGCTTATCAGCTGGTTTAAAAAAGAATTCTCAAAAAAAGAATGTGTTGAAGCGGCTAAACTTAAAATATCACCCGAAACATTACTAAACCGCAGATTAAACGACGTTCCTCCCGGATGCAGAGGACTGATTCTTCAACCGAACTGGAGCCAGGGAATTTTAAATCCTACCGTGAAAGGCGCGATTATCGGTTTCGGAGACGTTCATGATCACACGCACGTATACCGGGCGATAATCGAAGGAATTAATTTCGGACTAATTACAGGTTTGAAACAAATTGAAAAAAAATCCGGCAAGAAAATTGAAAATCTGACAGTCACAGGCGGGGGCTCGCAAAGCGATACTATTCTACAGATTACCGCAGACATGTTTAACCGCCCCGTACGAAGACCGGAAAATTTTGAAGCGTCGGCGTTAGGCGCCGCGATAATCGGATTCGTAGGCTCGGGAGTGTATAAAGATTACAATGAAGCTGTTCAAAAAATGGTCAGATACAAGGATTATTTCAACCCTCAGGAAAAAAATATCAAAATATACAAAGAATTATATGAAAGAGTTTACTCAAAAATGGAGCCCAAACTTAAAAAACTATACAGTGAAATTCAATCGATAACAAATTATCCGGAGATATAGGGAGAAAAAAATGGGAAAGAAAAAAATTTGGGTGCCTGCATGGAGAGAAACTCCGCCGGCGGAAAAATCTTACAGATCAATATTCAAATGGGGCGCTCCCGAAGAATACAAACATCCCAACAAGAGACTCTATTTGTATTTAAAAGAATTATATAAACTCAGTGATGACGATTTTAAATCTCCGGAATCAGAGGGAAACGAAATCGTAAAATTATCCGGCAAACCCCTGACGCTTTCCGAAAATCATCTTAACAAATTCCGGCAGATTTGCGGCGACGTGAATGTTTGCTGCGATGATTATTCACGCGTGTATTATTCCTGCGCTAAAACTGTTGAAGAAGCGATGGAACTTCGCAGCGGCGAAGTAAAAGAAATCTGCGACGCTGCAGTACATCCTCGTGACAAAAAGGAAATCGCTGAAATAGTAAAATACTGCGATGAAAATAAAATTCCGATCTACGTTTACAGCGGTGGTTCTTCCGTCAACATGGGTTATAAACCTGAAAAAGGCGGAATCACTCTTGTTTTAAAAACTCACATGAATAAAATCATCAGCATTAATGATAAAGACCAGACATGCACTGTTCAGCCGGGAATGTTAGGTCCCGCATACGAGGAAGAACTCAATAATTCCAGAAAAATTCACAACACGGCGCATGACTATACCTGCGGTCACTTTCCGCAGTCATTTGAATATTCAACCGTAGGCGGATGGGTTGTAACCCTTGGTTCAGGACAGCAGTCTTCTTATTACGGAGACGCTTATCACATTGTTTTCAGTCAGGAGTATGTTACCCCCGCTGGCAGCTTTATCACCGAAGAGTTTCCCGCGTGCGCTAACGGGCCTAAAATCAACGACATAATGAAAGGAAGCGAAGGAACTTTCGGAATTCTTGTTGAAGTGACAATGAGAATTTTCCGGCACATGCCGCAAAATAGAAACAAATTCGGCTACATTTTCAAATCATTCGAACAAGCAGTTGAATTCGGCCGTGAAATTTCACAGGGTGAATTCGGCATGCCGTCGGTATTTCGAATTTCCGACGCCGAAGAAACCGACATTGGTCTGAAGTTATACGGAATCGAAGGCACAATAATCGACAGGACAATCAAACTGTTCGGTTTTAAAGCGGGACAAAGAATTTTGGTTCTTGGGCACACTGAAGGCGAGAAAAAGTTTTCAAAAAACGTTAAAAGGAAAATCTCTAAACTCTCGCGGAAACACAAAGGAATGTCGATCACCGGATACGGCACAACAATGTGGGAACACGGCCGCTACAGAGACCCTTACATGCGTGAAGATTTTGCTGATTACGGCTTTCAAATTGATACTCTTGAGACAGGCGTAAGATGGAGTAATCTTCATCAGGTGCATCAGGAAGTCAGACAATTCGTAAAAAGCAGACCAGACACAATCTGCATGACTCACGCGTCGCATTTTTACCCGCAGGGAACAAACCTGTATTTTATTTTCATCATCAGAACCCAGGATAAGAATGATTACCTTAAATTTCAAACTGATGTAATCAACGCTATTTATAAAGCCGGCGGGTCATTAAGTCATCATCACGGCGTGGGAAGAATGCTCGCTCCATGGATGGAAAACTTCCATGGTCCAGTCAAAATGGGAATTTACCGTCAGCTTAAAAAATATTTTGATCCTAACGACATAATGAATCCAGGCGCGCAGATGGGATTGGACAGTTCACGAGACAATGATAAATCATACAGATTCAAAAGACACGTGGAGGATAAATAAATGTTCAGCTATCAATGGGATGCGCGAAAAAGAGATGCCTATATCGAATTCGCGTCGTCAACTCAATTTGATGTCGTCATAATCGGCGCAGGAATTACTGGAGCTGGAATCGCCCGCGAATGCGCTTTAAGAAATATTTCATTTTGCATTATTGATAAAAACGATGTCGCGTTCGGAACATCATCGCGCTCGTCAAAATTATTTCATGGCGGGCTGCGTTATCTTTCCCAGGGCGAATTCAAACTTGTAAGAGAATCAGCAACTGAACGAAACTGGCTAATGCATCATTTACCGAATCTTGTGCGTCCGTTAGGTTTTATGTACTGCTCGTATGAAAACGGAAAAGATAAATCGCGGCAGATCAGAATTGGCACAAGATTATATGATTTTTTTTCCGATTGCGGGAGCGAGTTTAAAACCTACCGCAAAGCAAAATACTTCAAACATTCATTTGTCGAAGAATTTGAACCTGAAATTACTCAGAATCACGAAAAACTGGGAAAACTGAAAGAAGCTGCTTTCTATTATGACACCAACTGCGATGATGCCCGCGTAACTCTTGAGATAATCAAGGAAAGTCTCGAATATGCTGGCGGTAAATCGGCGGCAATAACATACGCGCAGGCCGTTAAATTCAAAAAGAACAGTTCAGGCAGAGCGGATGAAGTGACAGTAAAAGATAATCTTCACAACAGGCATTTTATAATCAAAGCTAAAACAATCGTCTCGGCGACCGGAGTTTGGACTGACGAATTACTCGCGTGCGGCGGAATTACTAAAAAGAGAATTTTCCCGACAAAAGGAGTGCATGTGGTCGTTCCGAACGAGAGACTTGGAAACAGAAACGCCTTCGGACTCAGATCATTTGACGACAACAGATTCTTTTTCGTTCTTCGCAGGGAGAACATATCCGTAATCGGAACAACAGATACCGATTATTTCAAAGAATCAAAGAATCTCGATGAACCATGGTGCACGAAAGAAGACTGCGACTATCTTCTCAGAACAGTAAATGAAATGTTTCCG
>JBFZEW010000429.1:0-3468 GCA_041306665.1 Spirochaetota bacterium
CGGAAAATCTATATGTTTTTCTGCAAAAAGTGCAGTCAATTTCAGTTCCATGCTCCTTTGCAATCATTTCTTCGATATCCTTAACAGGGAGTGTTTTAACCACATTAGTTAAAAGTTCACGGTTGCAGCGGCACTTATGTCTGATTTCCGTGCTTGTAAGTATTTCCAATGAAGTATTGTTGACGATGATTTTCACAATATTAAGAATGTCTTCATTAGCTGCAAGGGAATCACTTAAATTCATTTTCATTCCCGAGATATTTTTTTCTATGATCTCGATTGATGAATCCGGAGTATCGGGAAACGTCTGAATAAGAATTCCTCCCGATGCTGCAATTTGTCCGTTACGGTCAAGTTTAGATGCGATAATAACCGCAGAAGGAATCTGTTCCGAGGTAGCAAGATAATACGCAATGTCCTCCGCGAGATCTCCTTTTAGTATTGGACTGACGCTGGAATAGGGTTCTTTAAGTCCAAGATCTTTGGAAATACTTATCATTCCCGCGCCGATCGCGTCGCTGAAAGAAATTTTTGAAAGAACATTGTCAATGTCAACCTGCGGATTAGCTGTGAAACAGCGTAAATTTCCGAATGAATCAATCTGCACAAAAATTTCCTTTAATGGACCGCTTCCCTGGATTCTTAACGTCAGGTTCTGATTTGATTCGGGTTTCAAAGCAGCGCCGAGCAGAGCTGCCGCGTTTATGGCGCTGCATAGCGCAGCCGAGGCATTAGGAGTCGTTTCATGAAGCTTAATGATTTCTGAAGCTGTGTTAAAAGTGTTCACGGTATATATTCTTACGTTTAAATCTTTATTAATGATGCGGTGCATGATGTCCATGGATTTACCTTCTGTTTTTTTTCAAAGATTAGTCAATCACTGAATTTTGTCAAAAGTAATTTTAATTTTCCAGTACGGAATTAATAGCGCTGAAAAGTGATTGGAGTTTTCTGCTGCTGCGGATTAAATCCGCACGGTAGATTTCAAACGCTTTGGAATCCGAAAAAGATGAACTGCGGTTTATGTAAGTATTCGTTTTTTTAAGAAAAGGTTTCAGCATTATGTTTAAATTTTCCGATTCAGCGATTTGCAATATTTTTTTAACGTCGCTGTTTTCTTCTTCGCATGAATTTATCAAATTTTCAAGTTCAATTCCGGCTTGCGAAATAGCGGTTTTCAAATCCGATTTAGAGTTGGGCTTTTTTCCTAATATTTTATTCGTAACTTCGGCAGGAGTTGATGTCGAAGATTTTAGTATTACATTCAGCTCATCAATTGTTTTTTCAATGCAGCCTTCAATTTTCGCGCCTCCTTCCGTAGCATTATAAACGGGAATTGAGACTCGCGCGGCTGAATCTTCAAACCAGTTTCTGTACATATCGAGAACAAAATCGGAAATTACAGTGCCTTCACCGCCATATGATGTAACATAGCGGATTTTCCGCTTTGTAATTATCTTTTGGTTGATTGTTTCAAGATTGACGAAACGGTTGGTTATCGGGAGCCAATTATCGTTATGATGCGTTCCCGATGAATGAATTTCTCGCCCCGTATATGCAAGATCCTGACCTATAAGAATGATTGAACTGCATCCAAGATTTAAAATCAAATCAAAGGCCGTTGTAGCGACTGAACCTCCTGATTGAATGTCACCGATTTCAGGAATGTGTTTTTCAAGCCAGTCCATGAATGGCGTTGTTTCACGTTTCAGCACGCCATCGGCATTGTCGTAATATTTCGCCGTGGTACTGAATATCACATCTCCGCGGTATTCATCGCTGACTCTCGGACAGCTGACCGCGTCTGCAATCAGCGGTGCAGAGCAGTTCATGTGAGGAAGAAAATGTTTCAACGTGTGTTTCTGAGCATCGAGAGCTAAAACGAAATGAGGCTTGATCCCGTATTTTTCAACGACAGGCAATGCGGTGTCCACGCAGATAAGTACTGCTTTGTCTTGAAGTTTTTTAAGTTTTATTATGTTCTTTCGTAAAGAAGGACCGGCTGAAATGATCACTCCCGGAAATGAGGAATACTTGCCGAAAAATTCAATTACGCGGTGACGAGTAATTATTTTCGGCGCGTTTTTTAAAATATTCTCGGCCCATAATTCTTCGAATTCATAGCGTGTTAAAAGATCTGAAACCTTCGAGCTTACGAGTTTACGCGTGTCGCTGATGATATCGTCATAGAAGTTTTTATTTATCGAATAGACTGTTCTGAAATACAAAGTTTTAAAACCGCGGAAAGTTGAAATGTCTTCTTCTTCGAAAAGAGAAACCATTTTTTCTTTTTTAAAAACAAGCTCAATTCCGTTTAAAGCAAATGGATTAACTTTACGGCAGAGTTCTGCGACTTCTTCGTTTTTTTCCAGCACAATGATTCTGCAGTCAGGAAATTTTTTTTTAAGCTCGTTTATGTGATAACCAAGTCCAAGACCTGTAACTAAGATAAGTTTAGAACGGCCTGGTTTGAACGATTCAATCAGTCTTTCCGCTTCCTTTTCCGGATTATACGCTGAATGAATGCTGATTTTTTTCCCTGTAGCATCATCAATGTATACCAGTAAATCAGTGCCTTTTGAAGATAGTTCAATTGAAAATGGCATTGTTATTTCTGGTTTGAAAATTCAGTTTTTATTTTTTCATGAAGTGTTTTCAAATCTTCTTCGTTCTTTAATCCAAAAGCATCCATGACAAGAGGGTCTATGTACAGGTAATCGTATTTTTTTGTTTCAACACCGCAGAAAATATTAGCAAGGTATGTCAGGAACACGACAACTTTGTTTTTTTCGCTTGCAAGCAGCGGTGAGTGATGATAGGCGATTCCTTCAGTGATAAAATCTGCGAAATTCCATTTTTCCGCAAGGAGTTTACCGATAGCCGAATGGCTGATTCCAAGAGAAACTTCCTCTAAAATTGTTGTAGTTCGGATTCCTCTTTCCTTGACGAAATCAGAAATCCATTCTGTCAAAGATAAGTCAACCGACAGAAGAATAATTTTACCTAAATCATGAAGAACGGAAGCAATAAAAGCCTGTTCAGCGACAGCGTTATATTTTAATTCCAGAGCTAGATGGCGGGCATAAAAACCGACTTTATAGCAGTGATTCCACATTTGCTCGAATTTTTTATACCGCTTGTCCATTATTTCCCTTGAACTTGCCGCAATGAGAATATATTTCAGGTTCGAAAATCCAATTCGCATGAGAGCTTCATTTATTGTTTCAATGCGTTTGGAAGAAACGAAACCGGCTGAATTTGCCAGCTTTAAAATATCCGCTGTAAGGGCAGGATCATTCTGTATTTTTTTTGCCATGACCTGGACGTCTGCCTCAGGATTATCGCACAGTTCAAGAAGTTCAATGACATTCTTGGGAAATGTCGGAAGAACATGTACTTCACTGATGATTTGTTTTTTTACTTCAGTCACGATTTCAGGAGTTTTAAGCTGTAGCGGAATTGCGAGTG
>JBFZEW010000430.1:0-9160 GCA_041306665.1 Spirochaetota bacterium
CAATAAAACTAATTTTTTCATTTTTTCTCCTTATTTTAAATAATTTGTATGTAAATTTTAATGGTACATGTTGGACTGTCAAGCTAAATCAGAGAAAAATGTTAAAATTTTTTTTGTTTTACGGTGTTTTTATTGTTTTTTTTCACTTTTTTCTTTAAAAAGATCAACACACCTGTAACGTAGCTGCAACGTAGCTGCAACGTACCTGTAACGTACCTGTAACGTACCTGCAACGTAGCTGCAAGCTACCTGCTAACTAGCAGGTAGCTTGCATAAAGACTATTTTTTAATAACTTTATCCATAAAAGCGCTGATTAAATCAATCGGAAGAGGGAAAATGATAGTGGAATTATTTTCAGTTGAAATGTCACTAAGCGTATGAAGATATCTTAATTGAAGAGCAATTGGATGCTTTTCAATAAGTTTTGCCGCTTCAACCATTTTTTCAGCAGCCTGAAATTCACCCTCAGCTGAAATAATTTTCGCTCGTCTTTCTCGTTCTGCCTCAGCCTGTTTCGCCATTGCCCTCTGCATTTCCTGCGGAAGATCCACGTGTTTAATTTCTACAGCTGAAACTTTTATTCCCCAAGGATCTGTCTGAGTGTCAAGAACAGTCTGGAGCTCGGAATTAATCTGCGCACGTTCCGATAGAAGCTGATCCATTTCAAAACTTCCAAGAATACTTCTCAGCGTTGTCTGAGCAAGCTGTGATGTTGCATAAATGTAATCTTCAACTTCGGATATTGCCTTGTTCGGTTCAAGTACCCGAAAATAAACAACTGCGTTTACTTTTACTGAAACGTTATCACGGGTGATAACATCCTGCGGAGGAACATCCATTGTAATTGTACGGAGACCGACTTTAACTACTTTATCGATCATCGGTATTACAATTATTAAACCTGGACCTTTCGGACCGCTCGGTTCCTGAAGAATACGTCCAAGACGGAAAACAACAGCCCGTTCATATTCTTTTACAACTTTTACGCATGAAGCAAGAAAAAAGATTCCGACAAAAACTATTATCCCAATATTAACAAACCCCATACTCATTCTCCTTTAATTTAATTAAATTATTTTTTTACTTTCAGCATCATGTTGTTCGCTTCGATTACCGTAATTTCTTCGTTTTTTAAAATCGAGTCATCCGATTTAGCATTCCAGTATTCACCGTGAAGATACACCTTCCCTTCACCGTTTGAAAAATCGGCGAAAGCTTTTCCGCGCAGACCTATCATGCCTTCTTTGCCTGTAATGACATTTTTTTTCATTGCGAGAATAATCAGCCTCAGTACGATAAAAACAAGCCCCGTAATCATAAGCAGACTGATAATAATCGTCGACCATGAAACACTAAATCCTTTAAGCGGTGAATCAAACAAAATTAGCGCCCCCATTGTAAAAGATATCAGCCCTCCGATCGTCAAGAGCCCGTAACTCGTTATGCTTAATTCAAGTATAAATAAAACTACTGCTAAAAGCAACAAAATTAAACCAATAATATTTATCGGAACTATTTTAACAGCCATTAGAAAGAAAATTAGAGAAATCCCCCCCGTAATTCCAGGAATGAACATTCCCGGATTTTTAATTTCCAGCGCAATCCCGGCGATTGCAAGTATTAGAAGTATGAACACAATATTAGGATTGGCGATATAATTTAAAAATTGCTCATTTTTTTTCATTTCAAAATAACGCGCTTTTAAATTATTTGTATTTATTACTGTTTTTACACCTTCAATATCAACTGATTTTCCATTAATTTGTTTCAGCAGATCGGGAATATCCGATGCGATGAAATCAATAACATTCAGATCTTTTGCTTCAGAATATGTTGATGACTGCGCTTTCTTGATGGCATTTTCAGTCCATTCAATGTTTCTTCCGCGCTTTTGCGCGATGCTCCTTCCGAATGCCATTATATCATTCAGTACCTTCATTTCCATTACACCGTCTGTTTTTGTTTCATCATTCTGAAAATTCAACATTGGACTTACAGGATGCATTGCGCCTATTTCGGTCCCGGGTGCCATTGCGTTTAAATGTCCCGCAAGCATTATGAATCCGCCGGCTGATGCCGCCTGCGCTCCTTTCGGATAAGTATATGTAATCACCGGAATTTTAGAATTGAAAACCGCCTTTATTATTTCCCGCATTGAATCAACAAGTCCTCCCGGCGTATCAATTGTCAGAAGAATAAATTCCGCGTTTTCGGCATTTGCCGTTTCAATTGACTTTACAATAAAATCCGCAATAACCGGGTTTATCGCCCCTTTTAATTCAATTAATGCATATGATTTTTCCTGCGCGGATATGCTATTTTGAAAGATAAAAAGTGCGATGCAAAATATTGACGCAATGTAATGTTTTTTCATTATAATTTCCTTTTCTGTATTATGTACAAATATACCAGAATAAGTTGCAAATTCAATCAAATTTCATATATTATTATTAAAGACGGAGTAAAAAATATTGATTGATTAATAAAGATAATTTTATAATGCTCATTAATAAAGATATTAATGTTTATTTTTTTACCGATAATTAGACGTAACTCTGTCTTAAAAAGGAAAATATATGAAAAAAATCATAATTTACATATTACTAATAAATTTTTTAAATTTTCAGGTTAACATAGCCGCAGAGACAACTACGCCAAAAAAGGAAGAAGTAAAACCCGTAAATACCGCTGATGCTGAAAAAAAGAAAGCTGAAGATAAAAAGAAATTGGAAGAAAAGCAGAATGAGGCGGACAAACGCAGGGCGGACTACATTGAAAAAACAATGAAATTCGGCACGCACAAGGAACGCAAAGAAGCTATCAACTTTATTCCGATCATTCGCAACGAAGCGCGGAAAAAAGAACTGACCAATCAGCTGATCAGCATGTTAGAAAACGAGAGAGATGCAACTGTCGTTCAAAAAAGCATCTATGTCCTCCAGGATTTAAAATCAGCTGAAGCGATTCCAGCAATAGTAAAATTTCTTGATCACAGCTCCGAAGATGTAAAAATCGCGGCGATATATTTTCTAAAAAACATGGAAGCAAAAGAAACAAGCGGTTCGGTTCTTGAAATTTTTAAAAAACTTGATTTTACAAAAGACTCGAACTACACAATGGCGGTTATTCAGACTCTTGGTACTTTCAAAGTGAATACTGAACATGAATTTGTAATAGAAAAAATTAAAGACAATAAAACGACGAATATCAACAGACTTGAACTTTTACTATTTCTGGGAAACAGCGGCAGTACCGGAGCTGAGGCATTCTTAACGGAAACATTTAATGACGAAGATGAAGACATTTCAGTCCGTTCATATGCCGCGAACGCTCTCGCAAAAATCAACGCCGTTAACTCAATTAAGGACATGAACGCGTTTCTTAAAGTTTATGACACTTACTCTTTCAACAAAAAGAAAGACTATTATACTCTTTATATTTACGTAATTACTGCGCTCGTGAAATTAGGCGACACAGAATCTTTCTCCCGTCTTTATGAATCACTGCGAAGCGATAACACTACGGTGAGACTCAAAGCAATAGATCTACTAAAAGACCTTAAAGATAAAAGATCTATTGACATTTTAAAATACAAAGCTGAGTATGATCCCAACTTAAAAGTACAAAAAGCCGCAAAAGATGCTTTAAAAGATATGGGCATTGAATTTACGCCTGAAAATACAGACGATAAAGAAATTAAAACTGTAATTGAATCAAAAAGCAAGACTATCGAAGAAACTGAGGTAACGGCTGATGAATAATTCTGGATTTGAACAGAAACGATTTCTGCAGAAATTCAAGGAATATATTTCACTTTTTCTGTATATCATCTTAATACTCGCTTTTTCAATAGCTGTAATGGACATTCTTGTTTTTTCAGCAACGCTTTTTGCCGTGAACAACAAAGAGTTATACTCAAAAATATTTGTACTTGGAATTGTGTTTATCTTAATAATTTATTTTTCCGTAAAAGTTTCACTTTCCATTATCAAATACAGAAAAGATAAATTAAAATTGAAAGAAATATTAATAATTTTTCTGAAAAATAGAATTTCAGGAATTTTATCGTTTTTATTGGTAATTTTGCTTGTCTTGTCAGTAATTTTTATTGCAAAATTCCTGCTTGAACAGAATTATTATCTCATTTATAAAACACTAAAATAGGAAACCGATAATGGCTACACTTCTTCAGTTTGATAAATATATTAACTATTTCCCCGGTTTCACTAAAGAAAACGATTTTGATCATTTCTGGTCAATCATGGCGAATGAAATCAAAAAAGTTCCAATGCAGAGTGAATACGTACTAAACAAAAAGAGATCTAACGCTCGGTTCAACATATATGACGTAACGTTCCGCAGCTACATGAAAGTAGTCATACACGCCGATCTTTACATTCCGAAAAACACTGAAAAACCGAAACCTATTATAATCTGCCATGATTACAACTCAATCAACCAGTACAAAGGTTACGGCGTTCTTGAGAATTTCGCCTATCTTTTTTTGAAAATGCGCGGGCATCATTCAATTATTGAACCTGTACCCACTCAGACCGAAAACAAAGAAAAATCGACTCCAGGGTTTTTAACTGAACAGATTTACGAACCGAAAAATTATTATCTTACAGGCGTTTACCTCGATCTTTTCCGGTCAATTGATTTTCTGCGGCTGGTAAAAGAAATCGACTGCAGTGAACTGGCTATCATCGCGAAGGGAATTTCTGTTCCCGCTGCGCTTTTCACTCAATGCTACAATAAAAGAGTAACCAGACTGGTTCTTGACTCACCGCTTTTTGTCGATCTCGAAACAAGCCAAAATCTCTCGAAAGCAGATTCAACCGCAGAAGTAAACAGCTTCATTTCAACTCTTAAACGCGATAAAATAAAAATTAAGAAAAATCTGAGTTACTATGATGGACTTAACTTTTCCTCAAAAGTGGATTCTTCAATAATGATGTCAATTGGTCTGCGCGACGATTTAAGCCCCGCAAAATGCGCATTGTCGCTTTTTCATTACTTAAACTGCGAAAAAATAATTGAAATTTATCCTGAAGATAATAATGAATGCGGCGGTGTCGATCAGTTTCAGAAAGCGCTCAAGTGGCTAAAGCATGAAATGTATCCGTAAAATCACGGAACAAAATAACCGCCCCACTCAATACCCTTTTTATTCTGATAATTAACGTCAAGTTGAATGTCAGCCCACCATTTTGAAAATTCCTGTGTTTTATATGTTTTGTAGATGATGGAATACCTGTATTCTTCCTGACTGCGGATTTCATCATAGAATCTTGCTGTATTTTCAGCGTCAGAAAGATGAACCATTTTACCGCCGGTTCTATTCGCAATATCTTTCAAATCGGGATTCATCTCTTCACCGCATATGAAATAAATCGGGATAAAATGAGTCCGGGCAAAATTTATGAGAATATCCTTGTCGTAATCGCTGAAAGAATTATTATCAAGAATGCCGCTTGTATAGACAACGAGACCGCGTTTGCTGTTTTTAGCTACAAGACTATTAAGCGAGTTATATATCACTTTGCTGATATTATTTCCATGAGTGTAATCATCTTCCGCCGCGGCTTTTTTTGTCCGGCGTATGCTCCAGTCGAATTCCGCCGCGGTCCAATAATCAATGTTGTAATTATTGACCATTATTTTATCTGTCTTAACAGTTTTTGCAAGAAGATGATCCATTGACCATAAAATTTCGGTAAGCCGCGATTTGATTTGAGGGGTTTTTTCAACAGCAATGACCATGTTCACGACAACATCAACATCTTTAAAATAACCCGTATAGATTCCCGGAACTCTTGCTCCATCTTCAATGATTGAAAAGTTTTCTCTATTAAGATTATAAACCGGATTCCCGTAGATATCATTCACATTCAAGTAAATAGCAACCATTGGGAAACTTTTTACATCTATTGAAGTAATACTTACATCTAAATTATTATAAACCCGATTGACAGGAGTAAAAATGCGGATTTCTTCTTTAGCATGATCAAGCGCGATAATATTATCGTATCTGTCTGCTGAAGCATTAATAAGACGCGTAAATTTATGCACTTCTCCTTTTGAATCTGAAAATTCATTAAAAGAATCATTTTTAATATTATAAATAATCAGTCCTTTTTTCATGTCGCTGACGAATAATTTAGAGCGGGAAAGAGTAATTCCGCGCGGATCGCTGAACATTGTGTTTTCAATATACCGTTTAAAATTACCGAATAGATCAAATTCGCACAAACGGGAATTTCCAGTATCGCTGATAAACAGACTTTCACCTGCAACGACAACATCAGTCGGATTATCAAAGTCACCCTGATATTTACCTTTGCGTCCGAACATTAGAACAAACTTCCCTTCCTTATTGAATTTCTGAATTCTATTGTTTCCAGTATCAACAACAAATAAATTCCCCATTTTATCGAATGAAATTCCCTGCGGACCGTTCAGCTGACCTTCTTTATAACCTTTTATTCCGAATGTACTGAGTTTCTTTAAATCTTTATTTACAAAATAAATTTTATTTTCGCCAAAGTCCGAAACGGCAATAATTCCATGAAAATAATCAAGACCGAATAACTTAGAATCAGCTGAAAATTTAACGGACTTTACGGCATTGCCGTTATTATCGATTTTAACAAGAGTTCCGTTAGAAAAAGAAGTAACGTAAATGTTATTTTCATTATCCGTAATTACATCGGCGGGATAGCTGAATTTATCTTTTTTTAAAAATCGGGAGTCTATTTGAAAGGAATCCACGTATTTATCCGCGACTTCTATGTTAAAATAATTTCCCTGCATGTTGTTAAGAACATCAATTTTTTGTTTAACAGAAGCCGATAAAGCATCATCATAAAGAAAATTCCATTCGGAAACAGCTGAATCTGCGAATCCGGCGAGTTTATATGAACGCGCGAGATACTCTCTGGCGACGTGATATTCGTTATAAATAGACAAAGCCTGGCGGAAGTATTCAACAGCACCCAAATAGTTCATTTGATTATAAAAAATCAGTCCTTTATCGAAACGGGTTTTAGCCATTTCATATTTAACGAATCTTTCATTTTCCTGTGAATATACAATACCATTGAGACATAATACAGATATTACACAAATAAAAAAAAGAGCTGCTCTCTTTATCATTTTAATCTATCCTGCTGTTTATATCTATTATCGGACAAAATTCCATTTATTTTTATGCAATTTCCTTTATTTCTTTAAAACATTTTTAAGAAACTGCCCGGTAAACGATGCTTTCACCTTTGCAATTTCTTCAGGAGTACCTTCCGCGACGATTGTACCTCCGTTATCTCCGCCTTCAGGACCAAGATCAATAATATGATCGGCGCATTTAATCACATCCAGATTATGCTCAATAACAATGACTGTATTACCTTTATCCACGAGAGAAGTCAAGACTTTTAGAAGTTTATCAATATCGGCAAAATGAAGGCCAGTCGTAGGTTCATCGAGAATGTACAAAGTGCTGCCTGTTGACCGTTTTGACAATTCAGCCGCGAGTTTAATCCTCTGCGCCTCACCGCCTGAAAGAGTCGTAGCTGGCTGACCCAGCTTAATGTATCCAAGACCTACCTCAAAAAGTGTATCCAGTTTTCTTTTTACTGTTGGAATGTTTTCAAAAAACTCCCTCGATTCAGCCACACTCATTTCAAGAACTTCAAAGATATTCTTTCCCTTATATCGAACTTCCAGAGTCTCATGATTATATCTTTTGCCTTTACATACCTCGCAGGTCACATAAACGTCAGGCAGAAAATGCATCTCAATCTTCTTAATTCCGTCACCTTGACACGCTTCACAACGTCCTCCAGGAACATTAAATGAAAACCTGCCCGCCTTGTACCCGCGGATCCGGCTTTCGGGAGTAGCAGTGAAAAGCTCCCTGACAACCGTGAAAATTCCCGTATAAGTCGCGGGATTCGAACGGGGAGTTCTTCCAATGGGAGACTGGTCAATGTCTATAATTTTATCAAGCTGCTCAATTCCGCTAATTTTCTTGTATTTTCCGGGATAATCTTTGGAACGCATTATAATATTCGCTAATGATTTATATAATATATCCATTACAAGAGTGGATTTTCCGGAACCTGAAACTCCCGTGACAGCCGTAAAAACAGCCAGAGGAAATTTTACGGTAAGATTTTTTAGATTATTCTCCGCCGCGCCGGTTATTTCTATATAACGGTTACTCTGTCTTCGCACAAAAGGAACTTCAATTTTTTTAACGCCTGACATATACTGCCCGGTGATTGACCTTTTCGAAGCAAGAATATCCTCAAGTGATCCGTATGCGACAATCTCTCCACCCTCAATTCCGGCTCCCGGACCGAGATCGACAATGAAATCAGCTTCGGTAATCGTTTCTTCATCATGCTCGACAACAATTACAGTGTTGCCGATATCCCGCAAATGCCGAAGTGTCTTCAGCAGCTTCTGGTTGTCTCTCTGGTGCAGTCCAATCGAAGGCTCATCAAGCACGTAAAGGACTCCAGTCAGGCTTGAACCTATTTGCGTTGCAAGACGTATTCGCTGAGCCTCACCGCCCGAAAGAGTGCCTGCTGCGCGGTCCAGTGTCAAATATTCAAGCCCTACATCTTTCAAAAAACGGAGTCTTTGGCGAATCTCTTTTAAAACCTGATATGCTATCTGAGCGTCAGTTTTACCAAGTTCAATTTCGTCAAAAAAGACAACAGAATTTTTGACTGACATCATTGTAACATCATTTATATGTTTATCTCCGATTCTGACGGATAAACTCTCAGGTTTAAGACGCTTGCCCTGGCAAGACGGACAGGTTTTATTGATCATGAAGCCTTCCATCCACCGGCGGATATCTTCTGAAACTGTCTCCTTGTATCTTCTTTCCATATTGGGGATTATTCCCTCGAAATTTTTACTGTAAGGATACATTTTCGACTGGCGTGAACCGTTTCCCATCCATAGAAATTCCTTTATGTCATTGTCCAGATCTTTCCAAGGTAAATCAGTATCTATTTTAAAATTATGTTTAATGTAAACAGCCTGCTCATCAGTCCAGGTTTTACCCCAGACAAGCACAGCACCGTCGCTAATCGATTTTGTTTCATCAGGGACAATGAAGTCGCGGTTAAACATCATGTGAAAGCC
>JBFZEW010000431.1:0-2532 GCA_041306665.1 Spirochaetota bacterium
CGCTGGTGAAGTCATTGATGTTGATGGCGACTGTGGAGGTTATAATCTTCAGTTCTGCTGGAGCAGCGGCGCGATTGCCGGGTTGTCGCAGAAATGTTAAAACATCATCTGATATCCGGAAATCGATTTAAGCAGCGTGCATATTTCATCCAGTCGTTCTCTTGATTCAAAATGCGAACTTAATGTGAATGAAAGAAAAGTTCCCGCGTTACTGTGTTTTTCTTCAAGAGAAAATAAAAGAATGTTCTCATTCAGGCAGCTGATAAGCGTTTCTCTGATGTTCGGAATGTTTCTGAAAACGATTTTCATTGTGATTTCGCGAGGAAAATCAAGAGTTTCTTTTTCTTTATCAGTCATTTTTTCTCCATAATAATGGCTATTAAAAATTACAGTTAATTTCTGTCAAATTTTAATTTAAATAATATGCTTGAAATTTTTTAATATATTGATTAAAAAATAAATATATTTCAGATAATAATTTTAGCAGGTCGGTGATGAAAAATTTCAAATTAATTATAATTACACTTATTCTTTTTTCATGTTCAAAATCAGGTGAAAATACATTTAAAAATGAGAGCTTTTCTTTTAAAAAACCTCTCGATTGGAATTCTGTCGAAAACATGTCCGACACAATTGTATATTATGAAAAAATTACTGTCGACGAGGCAACTCGAGCCTTTAATCCGGTAATATCAGTCAGCGGCGGGTTGAATGAAGAAAACGTACAAACTGATTTTCTTGAAAGTACAGAAAAAATTTTATCAGAAGCAATCCAGCAGTTCAGCGTTAAATATTCCGGGACATATAAGAATTCTAAAAATAAACGTCTCATTTATACCGGTATAATGGGAGATGTTACTTTACAGTGGGATATGATTTTTTATGTTAAAAGTAAAACATCATATATTCTTACATATACCTGCTTGCCTGAGGAATATGAAGTATATATTGAAGATTTTTATAAAGTCGCAGACTCATTCCGTTTAAAATGAAAATTATTTTATAAATCTTGCAAATTAATATTGATATTATTTTAATAATAGTGCATAATATTTATTATTAATCCAACAAATATGAGGTTCGTTATGTTTAAAAAAAGAAAAATTGTAATATTTTCTATTCTTATTTTATTTGTGTTTGCTGTTGATTCTTTTGCTGTATTTACTCGAAAAGTCATGCAGACTAAAATTGAAAGCGGTTCATATTCTCCGACTGACCCGATCCGTTATCAGAAAATGCGGGCTTTACCTATTCCAAGCTCAAATGAGAATTATGCGATTTATCAATCAATTGACAGGGTTACGAGTATTGTTCTTGGTAAATTTCAAAACAGTGAAGGCGAAATTGATCTTTATCAGGATACTAATTCAGACGGGAAAGTGGATAATGTTTACATTTATGATGTATTAAAAAGACAGGTTAAGAAACTTAAAATAACTGTGACTGATGAGGAATTTAAAAAGTTAAAAGATGAAATTTTTACCGGTTCAAACCCTTTGATAGGCGCTAATAAAGAAGGTCTAAATTACGTCAAAGCGCTGGTTAAAAGTAATTCGGAACTTGTAAAAGTTTCAAAATATAAAAGAGGGTTTCAGGCTCTTGAGTTTGATTCAGATGAACCTTCTCAGTATAGAACCAAATTTATTTATTCTACAGATATTGAAGGCGCCTTTTTAGCATTTGAAGTTCTGTTTCACAATGTTGGCCAGTCGCGTGTTCAGCCTATAATACCAATTAGTATTTTCGCACAGAACAGTAAAGATAAGTATGTTCAGACTATCGTTGATGAACTGGCGAAATATACAAGCGAGTATATCATTATCGAATAATATAAATCAGAAATGAAAAAAGGGAATCGAAATGATTCCCTTTTTTTTTACCCCAAAGCTTTTTCAGCAAGCAGAATAGCTCCTTCTTTTGTTGCCGCGCCGGCGATAAAACATGCGGGGTGACAGAATGTCGCGTCTTTTACTCCGGTAAGCTCAGCGAATTCAGCATCCCGTTTTCCGCTCCAGTTTGAAGGTAATTTTTTTCTTGCTTGAAATGATCCTCGAGTCTGCGGAATTGTACGAAGTCTCCAGCCGCCTTCGAGCGCCGGGAAAATAACAAAAAACATTTTTGTTTCAGGTATCAGTACATCCTGCCAGGGGCAGTACTTATCCAGTACGACATAAAACGGATTCGATGCGTCAAAAACAGCTTTTTTGACAAATGAGATTGCCTTTTCAAAACCATGCCCGCGTTTAATTTCATTTTCAAGAATGCACTTGGCAGTTTCAACAGCGGAATTGAAATTTTCATTATTGGAATTATCTTCTTCGTACCACACTCTGTTGTATGAATCAATCATGTCGGAAACATTGTAAATTTGAAATTCAAGCTGCTGAAGGCCCGGGTCGAAACCGTTATCAAGCGCGTCAATATTCTGAATTAGCCGTTTTTCAATGTAGTTCCAGACATAGTCTGATTGACAAATCTGTTTGCCGAAGTGCTTCCACACGAGTCCGCACGCGGCAAATGGAATTCCGTTCT
>JBFZEW010000432.1:0-3621 GCA_041306665.1 Spirochaetota bacterium
TTGAATTTCTTCTTTTATCATTATTTTATAAGTTGATTTGCTTGCCAGAGCAGTCCATCTGAAATCATCATAAAATCCGGCAGGTATCGATGGAACACGCTTAATTTTTATTTTCGGATGCCAGAAAACTTCAATATTGCCGTATTTTGGAGCGACTATAACAACTTTATGACCGCGTTTTGTCATATTTTCAGCAATACTCATTATAGAAGTTACTACCCCATTAATTTGAGGATAAAACGCATCAGTAAAAATAGCAATATTCACATAACACCTCTAAAATCCATATTTATGCTAGTAATAATAAAAATTCAATCATAATTTTTTAAATTTTAAATATAATAAATATTGAATGATTATTGAAATTTAATATTTGACACAAAATGAGGGTTATAATAAAAAATATAATGATACTTGTTATGAACGAAAAAATTAAAATATACAGTTTAAATATTTCAGTAGTACTGATTTTGTCATTTATTTCTGCCCATCTAATGACATCAATTATTGATTTTTTTACGAGGACTAGAACGGAAAAAGCAAATTTTTCTGCTGATACAGTCATAAATAAAAATTATGAACAGGTTATAATTAATTGGGACAGAATTCTCAATTCAGGCTTTTTTAGGACCGGTATTCCGCAGGATTCCGCCGAAATTGAAATTGCTCTGCAGCCTGCCGGTGCGAATATTTCAGAATTAAAGCTAGTGGGAACAATCACCGGAGACTGGGAATATTCGCGAGCCATGATTAGAAATCGAAACAGTCAGATTGCAGAAATTTTTAAAATAAATCAGAACGTTTATGGATATAAATTATCGAAAATCAATGATTATGACATTGTTCTTAAATTAAACGGTCAGATCTTCAAGCTTGAAATGTATGGAGATGAAAATGCGGATAGCAATTCGCAGCAGCAGGCTCCGAGTATTTCAAATCAAGCCGCCGGAAGCAGGACTATTTCTAAATCAATATCACGGGCGTCAATACAGCAGAAAATTCAGGGAAACATGGATAACATGCTAAGAGGTCTTAAAATCGGACCTTTCCGGGAAAATAACACGATTACCGGATATACATTGATTAGTGTTGATCCATCAAACGTTCTTTTTGATGTTGGCGCTCGCAGCGGTGATATCATTAAACGGATAAACGGACATCCGGCTTCCAGCACTGAAAAAATTTTTGAACTATGGAAAAGTTTCAACTCTGAAAGTAAGTTTATAATAGACATTGAACGGAATAACAGCATTTACACATATGATATCAATATTACAGACTAACCGGAGCGAATGAATGAATTTATTTAAATACAAAAAGAACTTCCTGATTTTTATTCTAATTGGATTCGTTATTCTGCCGGTCATCAGCGGTCAGAATGTAAAAACAATCAGCATGAATTTCAAAGATGTTGAAATTCAGGAATTTGTAAATATCATGAGCGGCATCATAAAGAAAAACATTATTCTTGATGACCGCGTTAGAGGAAAAATTACAATCAGTTCTTCGCAGAAAATTCCGGCCGATCAGGCTTACGAAGTAATGAAGTCGATTCTTGAACTGAAAGGACTCGCGGTAGTTGAAACCAGAAATTTGATTAAAATTATTCCGATTGATGAAGCAGTTAAGAAAAACACTGAAATTATTCTTGGCGATAACACTGATTTGAATTTAAATGATGACAGATCGATTACATATATTCTTGAATTAAAGAATCAAGCAGCCCATGATATTATCACTGTTTTAAATTCATTAAAATCGAAAAATACGAATATTGTTGTTTTTTCCAAATTAAACATGATTTTATTCAGCGGAAATGCGGGTGAAATTGATGGTCTCATTAAAATTGCAAAAAACCTTGATAAAGCGACAATTGACGATAAAGATATCGCGAATAATGCAACTTCAGTCGGAAACATACATGTTATTAATCTGCAGAACTCCGACGCCGTGGAACTTGCAAATGTGCTGTCCAGAGTTCCATTTTCGGAAACTGCCAACATTCAAAACAGTGCTTCTAATGCTAACGTTCGTCCAGCCAACAATCAGCAGGGACAACAATTACCTGAATCAAAACTTTCAATTATTGCAAATAAAGAAACAAACTCCTTAATAATCACAGCAACTCAGGAAGAATTTGAGCAAATAAAATCGATCATAGATAAACTTGATACGGTAAGGGAACAGGTTCTTATTGAAGCTCTTATCATTGAAGTTTCAGCTGAGAACGCATGGAGTTTCGGAATTGACTGGTACATGGGTCAACAGATTGGGAGTAACATTGTCGGCGGATCACAAATTCTGGGTAATGCTCCTAACTTTGACGCGGGCTCGGTAGCGGGTAAAGCACTCGCGGTTCCTCTTGCCGCAGGTTTTCAGCTTGGGTTCCTTAGCGACAGATCAGTCCTTGGTTTTGCGTTACTTAATGCGGCAGCGAATGATAATAACTTTAATGTGTTGTCAACGCCTCAAATTCTGACTGTTGATAATCATGAAGCAGAACTCAATGTTGCTGAAGAAATTCCTATCCCGACATCAACTACATCTGACGGCGGAAAGACTTCCCTTTCTTATCAATATAAATCTGTCGGAATAAAATTGAAAATTACTCCGCATATTACAAAGGATAATAAGGTTACGTTAGATGTTTACCAGGAAATTAATTCAGTAATCGGAAAAACCCAGGTTCTTGATAATTCATACATTCCGCCTGATTTAGGAAAACGTGATATTAAGACAAGAATTACAGTAATTGACGGTAAAACAGTAGTCATCGGTGGTTTAATTAAAAATGATAAAACTGAGATTGTTACTAAAGTTCCAATTTTAGGAGATATTCCGCTGCTTGGATGGCTGTTTAAAAGAAAAACTGTAGAAAATAAAAAAACTAACCTTTTAATTTTTATCACTCCGAAAATTGTTACAGATTCTGAGAAGGCTGAAATAATGACAAAGCAGAAAATGGAAGAACAAAAAATGCTGAGAGAAAATAAGTAAATGAATATTTCCGGACGGAAAATCGGTGAAATTCTAATCTCGCATGATGTAATTTCGGAAAAAGAAATTACATCCGCGCTGAAAATACAACCGGAATCAGGAATCCGGATTGGAGAAATACTTCTGCAGAAAGGACTGATTACCGAAGAGAATCTCCTTTCCTGTCTCGCACAGCAGAATGGCATGAATTTTGAAGCAAAACTTGAATTCAGTTTGAAAGAAAACTTAATTGAGAAAGTTCCGGCAAAATTTTTTAAAAAAAATATTATTGTTCCATATAAAAGTTCAGGAAAAAAAATATTCATTGCTGTCGCCGATCCTCTTGAAGTTTTAACTCTGGATGATATAAAAAATTTCTACTCCGGTTTTAAATTAATCACAGTGCTTTCCTTTGCCGATGAGATAAAGAAAATAATTTCTGAAAATTTCCGCGCTGCCGGTGAAAATTCTTCCGATGGACTGATGGAGAATCTAGATTCTGACGCTTACGATCTTTTAACTAACAGTTTTGATGAAACAGAAGACATTCTTGACATGGCTAATGAAGCGCCGATAATTAAATTTGTTAATACAATAATCACTGAAGCGGTAAATGAAAGCGCAAGCGACATACACGTAGAACCA
>JBFZEW010000433.1:0-4622 GCA_041306665.1 Spirochaetota bacterium
TAATGGTAAAATTGATAAAGTGTTTTTGAAATTTAATAAAGGCAATTGGGAGTTGTCGGATAATTGACTATTTTTCATTTGCTTGCAAAATAGTCGAGCCGATTGGACATCGATTGAACTGTAAGCAGATTATATGAAAAGTACTTCGGATTTTCTGCGAGATGAAATTTTCAGCAGCAGGATGAATTTTTTTTATCATTACATCCACAGCCGCAGGAAATTTCATCGCTGCCTTTCAGTTTTGAGCTGATTATTGCATAAGCACAGCCGACTCCTTTTTGAACATTGATTGCTTCTGCCGGACAGTTCATCATGCATGCACCGCATTCCATGCATTTGTCACGATTAGTGATAAATGATTTTCCATTTTTCATTTCAAATACATTATGAGGGCACACTTCTGTACACATTCTGCACCCGATACATCTGGAAATGTCATATTCAAGAGTAACAACATCCTTTAAATATTTCATAGAATGAATCCTCCTGTGATGTAAAATATGAATCCTATTCCTGTAGCAATTATGAGAAGCGGAATTGTATACTTCATTTCCTTCCGCACGCCTGAGAGTGAAGTATAGGTGCTGCTTCCGGTAAGGTTAAGTACCTGGAATATTATCCAGCATGATAAAAAAATGAGTTTTGAAATTAAAACCATATCAATCTCTGCAGAATTGAAATTACTTTTCAGAGTATATGTGACTGCGGAAAATATGAGACTTATGAAAAATCCTTTTAAGGCAAAAGCTTTTCCCGGCAGTATAGGGAGCATGATGCCGGCGATGATTGAACCTGTAAGCAGGCTTGAAAATGAAAGTTCCGAATTAACATAGAAATTCCGGAATAATGCCGTATTGATTTCAGGTCTTAGTAAAAAGTCCAATACAGTTAGAAGTATTGAAATAAGAAAAGTGAGTGAGAC
The DNA here is from genome assembly GCA_041306665.1 of Spirochaetota bacterium. GTDB lineage: Bacteria > Spirochaetota > UBA4802 > UBA4802 > JAFGJZ01 > JAFGJZ01. The sequence continues at coordinate 923 of JBFZEW010000433.1, forward strand.
TGCCTGAACGAAATGTGTTATGGAGACCGCAAATCTTTCGCCAATATTGAATGTTTTTGTACGCATTTTCCGGTCAGCAGAATATCCTTTTGATATATATTCTTTCAGATCTGCCGCGTCAACAGGTCCGTATGATATACTGAATCCAGTCGCGGCTTTTACTTTTGCCGGAGTAATCCCGGGAGCGCCGAGCTGTGGAAGAATTATTTTTTTATGATTTATAATGTCTGCTAAATTTACGCTTCGTATTCTTTCGATAAGCTCCTCTGTGCCAAAAGTGCCTTTTCCTGCCGCGCACCATACGTTGACGCCATTTGTATCAAGAACAATGATGTAGCAGTTAATTCCTGCTAATTTTTTCCGCACAATGTTGAAAGTATATTTATAATTCGCTGTTACGAAAACTGGTGAGTTTTTGTCGGGATTTCCAAGCGAATAAATTCCAGGACAAATGCTGTATTCATCGCGTCTGAATGAGAATCTGACTCGAAGTACATTCAAATAGTCGTATAAATTCCATCGGCTGTTAATTGCAGTTACATTCATTTTGATCCTCCCCGCATTCATCTGATGCAAATGATTTATCCCATTTTTCAAAAATTTCCGCTACATATTCAACGGATTCAAGAAAACCGGGAAAATTATTTTTACCTAACATATCGAGCTTCTGTTTGTATTCGGTATTCATGATGTTATTGATGTATGTAACTTTTTTATTTCCTTGTGACGAGAGGGAAATTATTTTTTTCCTACGGTCTGTTTTATCTTCTTCACGGGTGATCAATTGTTCTGTGAAAAGATTCTCTATCGTTTTACTAATGATGCTTTTATCAATGCCAAGAGTTTCGGAAAGATCATTAACGCTTACGCTGCCGGCATCAAACAGTTCAAGAAGGATGTGGCATTCGTTGAAAGTTACACCGCAGCATTTCCCTTCATTTTTAAGTCTGTTTGATACAGCACGCTCAATTTTTCGCAGATTTCTTCTGAAGCTTAAAATTTGTTTTTCATTCATCATGCGCATAATTTAATTAATTAGTTGAAAATGTCAACTAATTAATAATTCAACTAATTTTTTTATTAAATAGTATCTTATTAAATAATCGTATTAAATTAGGACACAGACACTGTATCAGTTTATAAAGTTCATAAAGTTTGTAAAGTTTATAAAGATGAAAGTTACAAGTGAAAAGTAAAAGCTACATACACAGGCATAAAGGCAGTGAATAATGAACAATGAACAATGATACATACACATACACAGACACAGACACGGACACGGACACGTATCGGTATCAGTTCATAAAGTTTGTAAAGTTTGTAAAGTTTATAAAGATGAAAGTTACAAGTGAAAAGTAAAAAGCTACATACACAGACACATCCACAGACACTGTATTGCCGTATCGGTGCCAGGTATGAACTAATTTTGAATTTACCGGTAAAAGTGCCAGGTGTGAACTATATAATGTGCTGTGAAAACAGAAAAACCTCCGGAAATCCGGAGGTTTTTAAGCAGGCGCTGCAGGACTCGAACCTGCAACCCGCGGTTTTGGAGACCGCTACTCTACCATTGAGCCAAGCGCCTGTATGTGCATATAAAACAAATTGACATTGTTTTTGTCAAGCTGATTTAACAAAAATTAATAGAACTCGCCATGACCGGAATCAAACTGTAATTTCAGGTTTTCATCGTCATTCTGAACAAATTCAACCGGATACTTCCCGTTAAAACATGCTTTGCAGAAACTCATGTCATCGCGGTCAATAGCTTTGAGGAGAGATTCTACCGACATGTAAGAGAGTGAATCGACTCTCATGTATTTAATGATTTCATCAATAGTGTGAGTCGATGCAATGAGCTCGCTTTTTGTCGGAATATCCATTCCATAAAAACACGGATATTTTGTCGGAGGAGCTGATATGCGCACATGAACTTCGGTTGCGCCTGCTTTGCGGAACATTTTAATTATTTTGCGCATGGTTGTTCCGCGCATGATAGAATCATCCACAATGATTATTCGTTTTCCTTTAACCGCTGATTTAACTACATTATATTTGATTTTCGCGCCGAAATCACGAATCTTTTGACTCGGTTCAATGAAGGTTCTTCCAATGTAATGATTGCGCGTCATTCCTTTTTCGAAGCGGATGCCTGACTGCAGTGAATAGCCTAATGCTGCGCTGATCGATGAGTCAGGAATCGGGATTACCAGATCCGCGTCGACCGGAGAATCAATCGCAAGCTGTTTGCCGAGTTTAAGTCTCATGTCATGAACGGAATTTCCAAAAATTACACTGTCCGGACGCGAAAAGTAAATATATTCAAATACGCAAAGAGATTGCTTTTTAACTGTAATATTTTCGAAAGGAAAGAATGATTTTAATCCATTCGGTCCGATTTCGATTAATTCACCGGGTTCAATGTCACGTACAAAATCCGCGTCAATTATGTCGAAAGCGCATGTCTCGCTCGCGACAACATAGGAATCGCCTAATTTCCCGAGGCATAAAGGCCTGAATCCGAAAGGATCACGGCACGCATACAGCTTTTCCCTGTTCATTACAAGGACAGAATAGGCTGCAGTCAGCTGTTTGAGAGCATGAATCAGAGCATCTTTAAAATCATTAAATCCGCTTTTTGCCATCAGATGTATGATAATTTCAGAATCGATTGATGTCTGAAAGATGCTGCCTTCATCGACAAGATCCTGCCGCATTTTCTCAGTATTGATTAAATTTCCGTTATGAGCCAGTACAATCGGTCCCAACCTGCTTTCGGCCCTGAGCGGCTGCGCGTTGCGCAGAAAGGACGAACCTGTGGTTGAATAACGGTTATGTCCAATCGCCATTGAACCTTTCAGATTGTCAATGTGATATTCTGTAAATACATCAAGAACTTTACCCATTCCAGCGTATCTGTATATGTGATGTGTGTCCGAAGAAGCAATTCCGGCAGATTCCTGACCGCGATGCTGAAGAGCGTACAGCCCCAGATAAGTCAGATTTGCAGCCTGTTCATTTCCAAAAACACCGAAAATTCCGCATTCCTCTTTCGGTTTATAGTTATCTGATTCGTAAATTTCGCACATTGGAAATTCTCCATGTTATTTATATGGAGATAATTGAATAAACTCGAATATTGTAAAGTTTTTTATTATGTTAAATTACGATTAATTATTGAATTTTAAGTCATAATCAATATTTTGTCACTAATTTCTTTTATATGGAGTATTTTATGAGTTCAGGAGTTTCAATTTTCGAAATATTTATCGCTGTTATTGCGGTAGCAGCAGTTGTATTGGTAATTATTTTAATATAGTTATTGGCTGTGGGCAGATTACTGCTTACTTTTTACTGATTACTGATCACTGTTTACTGTTTACTGTTTATTGTTCACTGTTTAACAATTTGTATATGGAACTAAGAGCATTCCTGGCACCTGGATGTTCACGCAGCATAAGATCATCAGGCAGCTTTTCCGGAACATCTCTGAAACCTGCGGCAATTACTGCAATTGGTTCGTAATCATTGGAAACATTAAAATCGCTTATAACTTTATCGGCGCTGAAGCCAGCCATCGGATGCAGAACAATTCCGCGCTTCTCAGCTTCGAGTGCCATGAACCCGAATGATGTTCCCGCATCGAAGCAATGCCATCTGTTGAAAGTGTTATTATGCGAAAATTTCTAGATCGTAAGAT
>JBFZEW010000434.1:0-6786 GCA_041306665.1 Spirochaetota bacterium
AACTATCTGGTACTTCGGAAGAAAAAAATCCCGATATTGAAAAATTTTTGAATAGTTATACAGAGATAAAGCAACTTATATGTGATTTAGTAAAAGATTCATTCAAATTTTTTATTCAACCTCCAGAAAAAGAACCATAAACACAAAAACCCACTACCCGTAATACAAAAAAAAATTGAAATCAGTAATTCTCAATCAACTGACAAGCTACACCAAACTTCCTTCCTGTTTTTCTTTCGAAGGAAAATTTTTTCTATATGAACTTACAATATAATTTTCCAGAATATTTTTGTCAGCATCCATTTCATAGTACTTTTCAAAGTCGGATTGGTATTCATCGATAATTTTATCTGCATTATTATTCGATTCCCGGTTTGAGAAAATTTCTGACATGTGTTTTTTAATATCAGTCAAATTCCGTTTGTATTTATATACATTATTCTGTATCAAACTGAAATTTTTCACTTTCATCATCGTGTTCATATCTTCAGGCAAATAGTAATCATTATGAAGAAAATTAGCTGAACGATAATACTCATCTAACGAACCTTCTATATCTTTCTCGTGCAGAACAATACTTCCGATTATTATTACTTTTTCGAAATCAAGAACGCGCTTCATTTCATCTATCGCTTTTGCAGATTCAATAAAATCCAGGCAATCAATACAGAGTATCATATCAACAATGTTGTAATCAATCGGCAGCTGAGATGGATCACCATTAATAATATATATTTTTTTCGCAGCAGGATCATCCTTATATTTTCCAAGAAAGTTTTCTATTACATCTAATGAATATTCAACAACTACCATTTTTTTCACAAGCGCTGATACTTCCAGAAGAAGCTTTTCACTTCCAATTCCGATTTTCAGAACCGTATGCGGGTTGTGAAGTTTTATTTTTTCCAGCACGGACGAAAGAACAAAGCTCTCTCTGATTTCAGGTTCAATAAAATATTTATTTTTATAATTATATTCTATAAATTTTTTAACATCTATTCTTCTTTCTTTCATATAAACTTCTCCGAATTTTTTCATCTTTATTTATTGACATAATATCAAAATGTATTATAGTATTAACTGTAATTTGCAATCACTTTTTTATTTTACATGTCTTTTGTATTTGACAGCATAATGATGAAATATCTATTTCATTTAAGGTGATTATTTACCAATATAAGGAGTTTTCATTTAATGAAAAACAGCGAAGTTACATATGACTCATATAAAGAGGACAGAGACATCATTCTGGAATATAACCAGGCTGATCTAAACGACATTGGCATTTGCAACATTCTTGGCATGGGCGTTGACAATCTCACATCCATTCAAGCGGTTGCTAAGATCATAAAAATGATCAATGACGGCGGCGTTCATCACGTTATCATGTTAAATCCATACAAACTGCTTCGTTACCGTTCCAACAATGACCTTAACATGATATTCAGCAAAGCTTCAATGCGCATTGCAACCGGCTCGGGCATGGTTGAAGCTTCAAAGCGGCTGCACAATCCATTGAAAGAGCGCATTGCGCAGATGTCATTTATAATGGAAATCATCCGGCTGTCTGAAATCAAAGAATATACAATTTTTCTTGTAGGAGGCAAACCTGAAACTGCCGAGAAAGCTTTTTTTAACATTAAAAAATCTTTCCCTCGAATAAGAATAGTCGGCCGACACGGAGGCTTTTTCAGCAAAGAAAGAGAAACTTCTGTCGTTGAAGCGATCAGAAAATCAGAAGCAAATATTGTTCTTGTTGGAATGGGCTTCCCACGCGAAGACAAATGGATTTCTAAATTCAGAAATCAGTTTAAAAATACAATTTTCATTGGTATTGGCGGCGGCATTGACATCATCTCCGGTGAAACAGATAAAGCTCCAGGATATTTCATGGACAATGGAAAAGACTGGCACTATAGAATTGTTACACGCCCATGGAGATGGGGGAAACTCATACGTCTTTTCTTTTTTAATGTTCATGTAATCTTCGCTGGTTTGTTTTTAAAAAACAATAAAAAATCCAAATCTAAAAAATCAAAAAATAAAAAGAAATGATGCTTTTAAAACTAAAAAAGAAACCCGGAGCAATCCGGGTTTCTTTTTCATAAACTCTGCTTAAAGAAAACTTTTATCTTTGAAATACTCTTTTGCATTCCTTTTCCGACGACTCTATTGCTTTTATAATGTTATCTCGAAGATTAGCTGTTCTGTCAAACGTCCAGTCTATCACGCCCGTAGATAATGCATCATTTTCCGCATTGGCTTTCTGATTGTAATCATTGAGAAATTTTTTCTGATACTCTGCAGCTTCATCCTGCTTACCGTCGCTTATGAGAGCGTTGTACTTTTTAACGCCAAGCAGATCAAACGCTGCCGCCGCTCCCATTACGCCAATAGTAGCATCCTTAAAAGCAATGTACGTTATTCCCGGCCGTAAAGATTTACTGAATGATTGTATCTGCCTGCCTCCGAAATTCTGATTCAGAACAACAGAAACTACCGGAATGTTTCCAAGAATATTTTCATGAAGAGAATCTCCACCAATCGCCTGTATTCTGTATCTTTCTTGCTGTGTTCCCGGTACGAACCCTGATGAATTCGACAGCATGAGCAATGGAATGTTTTTTCTGTTAAGAAACTGGGTAAATACTCTATATTTTTTTGTCCCCAAAGAATCCGCACCGCCGCCTTTAACCATAGGCTGATCGGCGATTATGCCGATTGTTTTTCCATTAATTCTAGCAAGTCCGGTAATTAAATTCGGACCTGTCGGTTTATTAAATGACGAATTTAATTCGAAGAAACTGTTGTCATCAGAAATAGCGGTTATTACTTCTTGTATCATGTCAAATGGTTTTGATTTGTCTTCGGGAATATTTACAATTCCATTTTTGGTAAAAACACTTTTTTGCTCATTTCCATTCATCAACTTTAAATAGTTCACTGAACAATCAAACGCGTCTTCTATAGAATTTACAATAATTGACGATATTCTTTTCGCTGCCATTTTTTCATGATCACTGCTTTTTTTGTCATCAACAAAAATCAGCAGATCCGCGGTCGCGATTAATTCAGTTTCTCTAAAACCTTCAATATCAGTAATCACGACTATCCGCTCAGAAACTTTTTTATGCAGCGTTAAATTCAAATCAATATGATTTTGCGCGTCATAAAACATGTCACAATTATTGATCCATTTCGAACCGATGATTACTATTTGCGGCGTCTTTGTTTTATGTGCTGTCTTTAAAATTTCAGCGGCCTTTATAATCGATGAATCGGAACGTATTCCATAATCCGTCCGCGGTCCCATTAGTAATACCTTTTCTCCAGCTATTTTAGAGAATCCGCAGATTAAGGAATTTGACGCATAATACGCGTTTTTAAACTGATGATATTCTCCATCGTCCGTATTTGACTTAATGATTTCTTCATTTAAAATAATATCCGATGCAATATTGCTCCTGTTATACTGAATGCCGGTACGTCTGATAGCAGCAATATTTTCCGTGCCGTAAAATAATTTTTGAATGCTATATATCTGCGTTATCAATTCCAGCTTGTCAGCTGCGATTAAATCTGCAATTCCTGTCCACTTACCGAGAACTCCCGCACCGCCGATTTCATAATTCGAGATATCTTCACCCAATACGGATTTAATTACATTTGATCCTGTCAGTACTCTGTACGAATTTTCAGCATCAAGTATAATCTGTATTGTCGCCTGGCTTGAACCGTAAACGTCTAATCCTGCAGATGCTCCCACGCCTACCGCTACGACCATTGTGTTGCTTTTTCGATTGCTGTTTAAGTCAAATCCATGCTTCAGATTCATCTTCTGAAGAACATTTTTAAGTTTATCATCATAAATATTTTCAACGTAATTTTTAAAAGTTGCCATATCTACATTATGCGACAAAAGCGAATTCATCATGAACCCTTGCCCGCCGCGATTCAATGAAACTACACCTTCTTTAATGTTCGCGCCTGCGCTGTCATTCCATACATATAGAGGCATTGACTTTAAATATGCGTAATAACATGCTGCGCCGTATTTCAATCCTTCCAGGTCGCCTGTTGCGCCGCCAAGAATCCTATAGTCTTTCATGTAAAAACAAACATCTTTCCCTTTTATTGAACCGGTAAATATTTTTGCTCCGACAGGTTTATTTGAAGGATTATCATCCACATCATCAACAAGAACTTCTTTAATTGATCCTGCCTCAAAAATTTCATTTACCCAGTTTTCGAGCGGCCATTTTTCCATTTTATAAATTTTTGAATCATCAATACTTGTTTCATTTTCATAATACAAATAGCATGGATCATTGGAATACGCGAAGTCAATAACCAGCTTATTGTTTCTCATGAAAACGCGTATTGTTCTTTCCCTGCGTAAAACTGAATCCTGAAAATGAAGAATGCATTCGAAAATAGATTTTTGAAGAAAATATTTCAACAGAAATGAAAGGCCATTTCTGATTTCATCAAGTGATATCGTTTTATTATTTTCAATCAATGAGAAGCTAAAATTTTCAAGATATATATCAAGATAATATCCCGCTTCATTCGCGCATTCCGCAGCACTGTCTGACATTTTTTTTACAAGCTGAACAATTGCGTCAGTATCATTATTATCTTTGTCCGATTTTAAAAATCCAAACATGATTAATTTTTTATCCTGAAAACACGAATTGAAAATATTATCGTTACTGCTCTTCACGAAAGATGCTGTTTTCAGTAAAGAAATGTTATTCTTTAATATTTCATGGCAATTAAATTTTTTGCTGAATTTAATCATGTCTTCTATAGTTGATTCCATGTAATCAGTTCTGCATTCCGTCGCTGAAACTAATTTATCATTGAACAGATTTTCAGAAATAACATCGATCGCTTCTTCAGCGAAAAACTCGGAAAACAATTTTTTAATAAATTTTGCTGATGTTTCATCAAGCTGATATATTGTATGCTCATAAAGCCGCCGCAATGTTTTTTTCGTAATTAATTCATTTTTGTCCAGACTTCCTACAATTTGAATCTGTCTCGCGATATCCGGCCAGTGGCGCAACGCAAAACTGTAACTGATTTTTAAAAATAAAATCATTCCGCGCACGTCATCACGGAGAATATTTTCGACAGATAAATTTTTGCCAGTGTAAGATTTTATAATTTCTTCGATCAACTCGGAGAATAAAACAGATGGTTTGTTTTTTTGTTTTGTAAGATTTTTCACGAACAAATCGCTCTGTTCAGAAAAAGAAAATCCATCATTATTTACTGCCGGTGAAAATATTTTTTTAATATTCGTATAGTGCAGAATAATTTTGCAGATTTTATTAGATCTTTCCGGTGTAATCAAACTCTTCCATACTTTTCCGTCAATTCCAAGCAGTACATGTTTAACATTTTCAATGACATCTAATCTTGTGACATATCCCCGCACCATTGAATAAAATAAATTTACCATAAAATCAAAATAATCTTCTGGGTATTTTATAATATTATCCAGGTCGTCTTTGTTTAAAATTTTATCATATACTGTATCGCCTTTTTCGATCTTTTGTTTCCCTGAAAGTTCCGCGGACATGGCTGCTTCTTTCTGAGTTATTTTTACCAGTACCTCACCTTCTTGAATCGATTTCCCCAATATCCTGCCATCGGCAGTTTTTGCGATCTGCAGTTTTGAAAGATCCCCGTTTTCAATAACGTATTCCAGCACTCCATCCACAGGTGCTACGATAACTGTTTCCATTTTCATCGCGGAAAGTATTATCAGAGAATCGCCTTTTTTTACTTCTTTTCCAGGTTTAATTTCTTCGCTGCAAAAATTAACGAATGTTCCCTGAAAAGGAGAAGCCACTTTGCATCTGCTGTCTTCCAGCGCGACGCCTTCAGCTTCGACTTTCATCTGATAATATTCAATTTTATTATCAACATTTTTTATTCGAATGGAATTATAATCTACAAATCTGTCAATCCGCACTCTGCGCGGTTTCTTTTTGTATTCGATAAGCAAGTCATCAGCATTTCTGTTTGAATTGATTAGAAAAATTTCATCAAAAAACATTCCATCGACATAGGCAAGAAACATATTGTGTTCCATCTGTATAAAGGAAATATTTTTCGAATATGTCCCTGAATAAACATTATATTCATACGGAACTTCATTGCTGACTTTTTCTGCGAGAATTCCATCCGCCTCGACAATATTCATGAGTTGAGCCGAGACTTCACTCAAATTTCTAACGTATTCTCCCATTGCCGAAAAAACAAAATAACTGTCATCTATTTCAAGCTGAACTTTTTTATCAAAACATAGTTCCCTGTTTTCATTTAAAATGTTATTCGTATAATTTAGATCTTTAAAATTATCGCTGCGGATAATTTTCTGCAGCTGGTTTACGTTAGTTTTTATTCCGCGGATGTAAAGTTCCTGGAGTGCTCTTTCCATTCGTATAATAGCCTCTTCCCTGTTTGCTCCGAATGAAATTAATTTTCCAATCATGGGATCATACATTGAAAGAACTTTATCGCCTTCTGAAAATCCAAAATCACATCGTATTCCATTAAATGTCGGAAGAATTATTTCTTTTATTGTCCCTGGAGAAGGCCTGTAATCATTTTCAGGTTCCTCTGCGTAAATTCTGCATTCAATAGCGTGCTTTTTTTCAGATATTCTGAATTTAATGTTATCAATGCCTTCAATTTCATTTTCACGGCCGTCGAAATAAAGTATCTGCCACTTTGCAAGGTCGATATCAAGAGTCTGGTCCGTAACACCATACT